>NZ_JASJXG010000142.1:0-208 GCF_035018765.1 Variovorax sp. RTB1 | reverse complement strand
GGCCGATGTCGGCCTGCAGTTGCTGGACTCGCCTGAGTTGCTCGTCCAGGCTGTCCATGAGCATCGCTGGCAGCCGGACCTTCGCTTCGCGCATGGCGTCGGGCAACGCCTTGAGCAACGCAGCATGACCTTCCGGCAGCACGATGCCGAACTCGTAGAGCAGCCCCCGAAGTTCGTTCGTCTGCATGATGCGGGTCTTCATGAGCTG
>NZ_JASJXG010000141.1:0-210 GCF_035018765.1 Variovorax sp. RTB1 | reverse complement strand
AATGAATACATCCACTACTACAACCACGAGCGCATCAAGCTGCGATTGAAAGGGCTTAGCCCGGTTCAATACCGGTTAAGAAACACCGCCTGATCGGCGGGATCACAATGTCCAACTTCTGGGGGTCAGTTCAGATTCGTGGAGGCTGATTGGTTTAAGTCAGGCCGCCACCGTGGTGGCTTGACTGGCGAGTTGCCGGTAGTAGTTTGC
>NZ_JASJXG010000140.1:0-234 GCF_035018765.1 Variovorax sp. RTB1 | reverse complement strand
GAAGGCAAAGATACGCAGACGGTCGTCAACGCGCTCATCAAGAATGCTCGCAAATTGCCGCAGGAACTCTACAAGTCACTGACCTGGGACAGAGGCACGGAGATGCACGGGCACAAGCAATTTACGATGGCCACCGACATCCAGGTCTACTTCTGCGATCCACGCAGCCCCTGGCAGCGCGGAAGCAATGAGAACACGAACGGGCTGCTCAGGCAGTACATGCCCAAGGGCATC
>NZ_JASJXG010000139.1:0-258 GCF_035018765.1 Variovorax sp. RTB1 | reverse complement strand
CCCATACGGTCGGCGGCCGCGACGGCGCAGGCAAATCCAGCGACGGCGCAGTCGACGTCAAGCTCAGCTCGCCTGGTTCGGGCAAGCCCGGCACCAACCCCGAGCAGCTGTTCGCGGTCGGTTACGCCGCCTGCTTCATCGGCGCCATGAAGGCCGTCGGCCCGAAGATCAGCGTCAAGGTGCCGGAAGATGTGTCGATCGACTCCAGCGTCGCCCTCGGCCCCACGAACGGCGGCGCTGCCTACGGCGTGTCGGTCA
>NZ_JASJXG010000138.1:0-262 GCF_035018765.1 Variovorax sp. RTB1 | reverse complement strand
GGCGTGGGGCTGGCCGCCAGGCTGCCGAACTTCGAACTCACCGCGAACATCGGCACCACCGCGTTGCGGCTGTCGCAGCTCGCGACTGCCGGCACTGCCTTCTGGGGCATCGGTGCCAACCTCGTGCAGCCGCTGTTCGATGCCGGCACACTGATGCACCGGCAGCGTGCAGCGGAGGCCACGCAGGCGCAGGCCGCAGCGCAGTACCGCAGCACGGTGCTGGGCGCGTTCCAGAACGTTGCCGACACGCTGAACGCGATCC
>NZ_JASJXG010000137.1:0-267 GCF_035018765.1 Variovorax sp. RTB1 | reverse complement strand
ATGAAGGCCACGTAGAGCCAGCCCTGCCAGGTCGACACATATGTGAAGTCCGAGACCCATAGCTGGTTTGGTCGCTCCGCACAGAACTTCCGGTTGACCCTGTCCAGCGGACATGCCGCTTTGCTGTCACTCATCGTCGTGCGCACGACCTTGCCGCGCATCACACCGCGCAACCCAAGCCGGCGCATCAACCGCTCGACGGTGCATCGCGCCACGACCGTGCCCTCGCGTGCCAATTGCCTCCAGACCTTGTCGGCGCCGTAGACC
>NZ_JASJXG010000136.1:0-279 GCF_035018765.1 Variovorax sp. RTB1 | reverse complement strand
CGACGCACTCATCGCCGCCGGCATCGGCAAAGTCGTCGCTTCGCTGGCCGACCCGAATCCGCTGGTGGCCGGACAGGGATTCGCCAAACTTCGCGCCGCCGGCATCGATGTCGAAGTCGGGCCGGGTGCTTCCGAATCCCGTGAACTCAACATCGGTTTCTTCAGCCGAATGATCCGCAAATCACCGTGGGTTCGCGTCAAAGTCGCCGCGTCGCTCGACGGCAAGACGGCGCTCGAAAACGGGACCAGCCAATGGATCACCTCCCCACCTGCGCGCAC
>NZ_JASJXG010000135.1:0-284 GCF_035018765.1 Variovorax sp. RTB1 | reverse complement strand
GCAGTCGTGGTGCATCGGCGCAGGCGCTGTCCGCTCATTGGTTTGGGATGCTCTGCACGGCTTTGAGCGCCGTACGGTTGTGGAAGACATGGACCTCGTCTACTTCGACGCGGACGCTGAGCCGGAGAACGATGTCGAGTTGGAGAAGCGGCTTTGCTCAGCGATGCCAGAAGTGCGCTGGGAGGTGACGAATCAGGCTGGCGTGCACTGAATCGCCCCGGGATTCGTGGAGGCTGATTGGTTTAAGTCAGGCCGCCACCGTGGTGGCTTGACTGGCGAGTTGC
>NZ_JASJXG010000134.1:0-291 GCF_035018765.1 Variovorax sp. RTB1 | reverse complement strand
GTCGCTGCGGTGGCGAACAAGCTGGCGCGAACGATCTGGGCGGTGCTGGCACGCGGCCAGGCCTGGCGCCCCGAGGCCTGGCAGGCCGCGCACTGACGACGAAGAGAACGAAGACAAGGAAGAAGACGAAACAACCAGTTTTAAGGAGAGCAAGCGACCGCGCGTGTGATGGGACAGACAGGTCGGACCGGGACGGGGACACTCCGATAGGGAGCAAGAGCACCAAGCTCGATGTTCAGATGGGAACCCCGTCAGCGAAAACCATCAGGGCCAGCAGGCATGTCGGCTTGC
>NZ_JASJXG010000133.1:0-297 GCF_035018765.1 Variovorax sp. RTB1 | reverse complement strand
CCCCCCCCCCCCGCGCCTCGAAAGCATCGAGGGCTTCGGCGCCCTGCCGATCGAGCGAGATCTCGACCACTGCCTGCAAGCCATGTCCCAGAACCGGGGCCAGGCGATCGGGCGACAACAGGGCAATCTGGCGCTCGATGAAGCCGGCCTTGCGCAGGCGCTGCACGCGCCGGAGACATGTGGGTGGCGAGATGTGCGCATCGGCAGCGAGCTGTTGATTGGTCTGCGACGCGTCGCGCTGCAGGGCGTCCAAGAGGCGGAGGTCCAAGGCATCGAGTTCATTTGATTCCATAATAT
>NZ_JASJXG010000132.1:0-299 GCF_035018765.1 Variovorax sp. RTB1 | reverse complement strand
ACCGCTCGACGGTGCATCGCGCCACGACCGTGCCCTCGCGTGCCAATTGCCTCCAGACCTTGTCGGCGCCGTAGACCCGCATGTTGGCTTGCCAGACGCGTTGTATCGCCGGCATGAGGACATCGTCGCGATGTGCTCTGGCGCAGCGTCTGTGCGGCTCACGCGCCAGCGCCGCCTGCCGCCAATAACCTGACGGGGCGATCTGCAGCACTTTGCAGATCGGCTCGACCCCGTAGGCATGACGATGCTCGTCGATGAAACTCTTCAGAACTTTAGTCGGCGGTCGAGCTCCGCCTGGG
>NZ_JASJXG010000131.1:0-302 GCF_035018765.1 Variovorax sp. RTB1 | reverse complement strand
GCTGATGCTCACGAGTTCGGCCTGCCGCTTGATCGGCAGCGCATGATCTCGCTCGATCATCGCTTTACGCTCAGCAGATCGGCCCTGCTGAGCGCGCCGGACAAAAAATCGATCTCCAGGGCCTGCTGGCCAATCTTGGCGTGCAGCGAGTTCAGATACACAGCGGGCTCTGCCGCCGCAGCCTCGCCGCCGAACACGTCGACCGCTCGGCTCAGAAGCTGGTTATTCCAGTCGGTGATCTGGTTGGGGTGAACGTCATGCTGCTGCGCCAGTTCGGCCAGCGTCTTGTCGCCTCGAACGGC
>NZ_JASJXG010000130.1:0-303 GCF_035018765.1 Variovorax sp. RTB1 | reverse complement strand
GCCCTCAAAGGGCGCGAGGCTATGCCCAGCGGGTGGTTCATACGCAACGTCAGCACCGACCGTGCAACCGGTCAGATCTGGCTCGAAACCTCTTCGGTCACGTCACCGGAATTGCCGGTCACGTTCCCGAAATCATCGGTCACGATGCCGAAACCACCGGTCACGCTCCTCCGAAATACGCAGTTGGCAAAGAGATAGGCATGGTGTGCCTTCGCAGCACCGAAGACCTTGACGACGCGCGCCAGGGCAGTGTCGACGCCTGCGCGCATGTCGATCGGTTCGGTGGCCAACCAGATCGCCTCG
>NZ_JASJXG010000129.1:0-307 GCF_035018765.1 Variovorax sp. RTB1 | reverse complement strand
GGGCATCCGCATCGCCGAGCCGGGCGATGCGGCCGAACGTGTGAGCAACCTGTCGCGCGCCTACCGCGTCAACCTCACGGTGCTGGCGCTGGTCGCGCTTTTCACAGGCGCGTTTCTGGTCTTCTCGGTGCTCGCTCTCAGCGTGGCCAAACGCGCGCAGCAGTTCGCGCTGCTCGGCGTGCTGGGGCTGACGCCGCGCGGCCGCTTGCAACTGGTGCTGATCGAATCGCTGGTGCTGGGCGTGATCGGCAGCGTCGCCGGCATCGCGCTCGGCGCTGCCCTCGCCGCCTTCGCACTGCGTGTGCTG
>NZ_JASJXG010000128.1:0-374 GCF_035018765.1 Variovorax sp. RTB1 | reverse complement strand
ACGGTCAGTCCAGCGACGTGTTTGGCCCGCGCAAGTGCCACATCCAACGTACCGGAGACCAGGTCGAAGACAGGGCGGCTGGCCATGCGGTGCGCGATGATCTCACCGTTGTACAAGCCTATGCAGGCCGACAGATAGCGCTTCTGCCCATTCACGTTGAACTCGGTGATGTCGGTCGCCCATTTCTCATTGGGAGTCTTCGCGCAGAAATTTCGTTTCAGGACGTTTGGCACGTGCACGTCGGTGATCCCAGGGACGTGCCGAGAGCGTTTCCTCGCCCGAATCAGCGCGCGCAAACCCATCTCCTTCATGAGGCGCTGGACGCACTTGTGGTTGACGGACACCCCCAGCGAATTGCGCAGCGCTGCCGTGAT
>NZ_JASJXG010000127.1:0-385 GCF_035018765.1 Variovorax sp. RTB1 | reverse complement strand
CCTTGGTCTTCCACGGTGCTCGGCGATGAATCAATTCGGCTTTGTAGAGCCCGTTGATGGTCTCGGCCAAGGCGTTGTCGTAGCTGTCTCCCCGACTGCCCACGGACGGCTCGATGCCGGCTTCACCCAAGCGCTCGCTGTACCGAATGGACACATATTGCGACCCACGATCCGAGTGATGTATCAGGCTGCGATCCCGCTCCGGTTGGCGGTCATACAGAGCCTGTTCCAGCGCGTCCAGCACGAAGTCCGTGCGCATCGAACTGCTCACGCGCCAACCGACGATGCGCCGTGCAAACACATCGATGATGAAGGCCACGTAGAGCCAGCCCTGCCAGGTCGACACATATGTGAAGTCCGAGACCCATAGCTGGTTTGGTCGCTC
>NZ_JASJXG010000126.1:0-392 GCF_035018765.1 Variovorax sp. RTB1 | reverse complement strand
ACGACGCATGCCGCGAGTACGTCTCAGGTGCTCCAGCAGCTCCTTCTTCAAGGCTCCACGCGCTTGAATGAACAGACCGCGGTAGATGGTCTCGTGTGACACGTGGAAAGTCTCGTCGCACGGGTAAGTATGCTTGAGCCACCCAGCGATTTGCTCCGGCGACCACAGCAGGCGCAGCTTGTCGGTCACGACGCGCGCCAGGGCACGGTTTTCAGCCAGTTTGCAGCGCTTGGGACGATGCGCCCGATCCCAAGCTCCGCTGTCAGGCTGAGTCGCCCGATAGCCAACTCGCCCTCCATTGCGCTCGATCTCGCGGCTGAATCGCCCCGGTTTTTGAGGAGGCTCAACACTCTGAGAGGATTGAGCCATGAACAAGTCGAACAAGTTCTCAC
>NZ_JASJXG010000125.1:0-400 GCF_035018765.1 Variovorax sp. RTB1 | reverse complement strand
GAACGACTGTCCAGCCGTCGGGTCGCCGCCATCTATGACATCCGCAATCCGAACCAGGTTGTGGTCTGGCGACGCGATATTGCTGAGGGCGACGCGCAAGCTCTGGGGAACACCATGCCAAAGCCAGATACAAAGCCAGATACAAAGCCAGATACAAAGCCAGAACGACGCTGCTCAGAGACACCGCCCGAGGCCATCCCCGATTCGACGGACGCCCTGCGCGAAGAGAACGAGCGACTGCGCGCTGAGGTCGCGTACTTAAAAAAAGTGCACGCCTTGATCCGGGCGAAAAGATCACTTGCGCCGACAAAGCGCGCTTGATCCTCGGATTGAGGCATCACCACAAATTGGCGGACCTGCTGCGGGCAGCAGGGCTTGCGCGCAGCACTTTCTACTACCA
>NZ_JASJXG010000124.1:0-421 GCF_035018765.1 Variovorax sp. RTB1 | reverse complement strand
ATCAGATAATAATGAGTTAACAATCCTGAAAATAAGGACGATAAAGGTGTAACCCACTCAAGCCAGATCATGTTCAATCTCGACGTGCTGCGCACTTTCTCTACCGGCATCGCGCTCGGCAGCTATGCGCGCGCCGCCGATAGGCTGGGCCGCTCGACCTCAGCCGTGAGCGCGCAGCTAAAGAAGCTGGAGTCGCAGGCCGGTACCGTGCTGTTTCGCAAACAGGGGCGCGGCCTGGCACTCACCGATGCCGGCGAAACGCTGTTGGCCTACGCACACCGCATGCTCGAACTCGACGACGAAGCCAGCGCCGCCATGCGCGGCGCCGACCTGCAGGGCTGGGTGCGGCTAGGCCTGCAGGAAGATTTCAGCGAGACGCTGCTGCCCGCCGTGCTGGGCCGCTTCGCCCGCGCGCACCCCA
>NZ_JASJXG010000123.1:0-458 GCF_035018765.1 Variovorax sp. RTB1 | reverse complement strand
GTAGGCTGAACACCCGGGTCAAATTTGAAGCGGCACAACCCTCACAGGTGGGTCAATTTTCGGCCGGCGCCAACAATGCTTCACACATCACTGGCCAGACCATCTATTGCGACGTAGGCCGGATAGGGCTAAATTGCACCGTACCGGTTGCAGATTGATGGTGACCGCCAGTCATCTGGGTCGCTCCGACCGCTTCCGAATGCTGCTGCTTGTCGGGCGTGCTGCCCACGTGTAAATCGCGGGACGCACTGGTGGCCGCGTCGCTGCAAGCTGGTGCAGACGCTATGCCATGACGCGACCAATATTGCCGCTCGTCACGCTAAGGAGACGCTGATTTATTAATCGATCCCGGTACGCCTCATGCATGCACAAGAAGACCAGATTCCAAAGGGCGCCCGACATGAACCAACGCAGCTTTGCCAGCGCCGAGTACGCATTGAAGAAGAAGCGAACGCGCC
>NZ_JASJXG010000122.1:0-471 GCF_035018765.1 Variovorax sp. RTB1 | reverse complement strand
CAGATACAAAGCCAGATACAAAGCCAGAACGACGTTGCTCAGAGACACCGCCCGAGGCCATCCCCGATTCGGCGGACGCCCTGCGCGAAGAGAACGAGCAACCGCGCGCAGAGCTCGCTTACTTAAAAACAGTGCACGCCTTGATCCGGGCGAAGAGATCAGTTGCACCGACAAAGCGCGCTTGATCCTCGGATTGAGGCGGCACCACAAAGTGGCGCACCTGCTGCGGGCAGCAGGGCTTGCGCGCAGCACTTTCTACTACCAGTGCAAGGCGATCCACCGTGCCGAGCCAAGCGGCTCGAAGGCAAAGGTTTGCGCCGTTTACGATGAACACAAAGGTTGCTAAGGCTACCGAAGAATCACAGCGGCGGTGCGCAATTCGCTGGGGGTGTCTGTCAACCACAAGTGCGTCCAGCGCCTCATGAAGGAGATGGGATTGCGCGCGCTGATTCGGGCGAGGAAGCGCTCTCG
>NZ_JASJXG010000121.1:0-516 GCF_035018765.1 Variovorax sp. RTB1 | reverse complement strand
GGTCTCCTCAACGGAAGTCCACGCGAGCGCCATCGACGCGCTGCAGCAAGGCCGCTACATCCTGGGGGCGTCGCCATGGGTGCTGTACCTATCCTTGGCACTTTCAATGTGGTCGGTGTTTTTTGCGTTCGACAGGGCACCAAAAGCAGCACCGCTCGTGGCCGTCGCTTTTGTCGGCATCTGTTTCGGGATCAGCGCTTTGCTGCTGGGCCTGTTCCGCCTCTGGATACCGCCCTCGTTTTTCGTGTTGGAAATCGTGCCTGCCTATTTGCTGTGGAGCTGGCAAAACATGCACGGTGTCCTCGGCTTTTTGAAGGAGAACATCATTGCGCTGAGTGTGCTGCCGGACGGCAAGTCCGATGCGGGCAGGTCGTCCCTCCTCAGGGCAAATGATCCGGTGGATCGGTACGTCGGCGCTCTCAATCACGCAATCGTGCGACTCATGCGATTGGAGGCATACATGCGGTTCTCGCTGTTGAAACTTCCCATCGCCGTCGTGCTGTGCCGATCCGACGG
>NZ_JASJXG010000120.1:0-532 GCF_035018765.1 Variovorax sp. RTB1 | reverse complement strand
CCTTCGATCATTGAATTGAACAGGGCAGATAGAGAGCCAAAACGACAACCGGCCGGCGGGTAACATTCCTTCGTGAGGCAACACGGTGGCCAGGATAGTTGACGCCAGCCACACGTTGTCGCGCCAGCAGCCCTTGCCGTCCATCGAGATGCGGATGCCGTGGGCTATGAGCAGTCCGGTGAAGGCGCTGCTGGTGAATTGGCTGCCTTGATCGGTGTTGAATATCTCGGGAGTTCCGTGCTTCATGATCGCTTGCTCGACGGCCTCGATGCAGAACTCGGTGTCCATCGAGATCGACACCCGCCAGGCCAGCACACGGCGGCTGTACCAGTCGATCACCGCTGTCAGGTAGACGAAGCCCCGGGCCATTGGGTGATATAGCTGAGGCCCATCGCCCAGACCTGGTTGGCCCTGGTGATCGCGAGCGTGCGCAGCAGGTATGGGTAGATCGTGCTTCCTGGTGCCTTCTTGCTGGTGTTGGGCTTCCTGTAGAGCGCGGTGATGGCCATGCGCCGCATCAGCGTGGTCATAT
>NZ_JASJXG010000119.1:0-633 GCF_035018765.1 Variovorax sp. RTB1 | reverse complement strand
AAGAAGGCCTGCGCTTCGCCATCCGCGAAGGTGGCAAGACCGTCGGCTCTGGCGTCGTGGCCAAGGTCCTCGCTTAATTCATACGGCTAAGGACACACATCATGGCAACCAAGCAAAAGATCCGCATTCGCCTGAAGGCGTTCGATTACAAACTCATCGACCAGTCGGCCGCTGAGATTGTCGATACCGCGAAGCGTACAGGCGCCATCGTCAAGGGCCCTGTGCCTTTGCCGACGCGCATGAAGCGTTTCGACATCCTGCGCTCGCCGCACGTCAACAAGACGTCGCGCGACCAGTTCGAGATTCGCACGCATCAGCGTCTGATGGACATCGTCGACCCGACCGACAAGACGGTTGACGCGCTCATGAAGCTCGACCTGCCGGCTGGCGTCGACGTCGAAATCAAGTTGCAATAAAATCACGGCAACGCTGAAATAAAAACCCGCCGGCAGCGATATCGGCGGGTTTTTTGCATTCTCGATATCCGCCGTGGCATGCTTCGCACGGCGCCGATCCGGCGTGCGATGCCGTTCTCGTTAAGGCCATGAACAACGTCAAACGTCTATTGCTCTCGGGGTGGTTTGCCGCTGCGCTATTGGTTGCCGCGTGCGGTGGAGGAGGCGGGGGCGGAGG
>NZ_JASJXG010000118.1:0-770 GCF_035018765.1 Variovorax sp. RTB1 | reverse complement strand
GCACTGTGCCGAATCGCGTTTTCCAAGAGATTGGCGAACACTCGCAGCAGCATTCCTCCGTCCGCGCGCACGAGGTCATGATGGGTATGCATTGATCTTGACGACAGCTGCACGTGCCGGGCCACCGCATATGCTGAAAGTTCCTCGACGCTCTTCGCAAGTAACGATGAAAGGCTCACCACAGCGAATTCGTAGTCGCGGGCCTCCGAGGTCGTAACGCTGATAAAGCTCTGTGCCAACGCGATGGTTCGCTCCGCCTCGCGTCGCACACCGGTCACCAATTCGGCCACGCCCACACGTGACGACTTCATTTCATACAACTCCACCAAGCTCAGGAGGTTGATTTGCGGGCTGCGCAGGTCGTGCCATAAGAAGTTCAGCCACGTGGCCCGCTCGCTTTCGGCTTGTCTTTCTTGAGTCAGCTCGCGAAGCACGACGATCCAGGTCACAGGCGCAGGAGCCGGCACGTCGTCAATGCACGTGGCCTCGATCGAAAATATTTTCCCCAGCGGGGTTTTGTATTCACCGTCGAGCGCCTGCGACCAATGCTCGTTGAGTTCAGGCCTCCGGATGCTGGATTTGCTCTCAAGCTGCGCGATGATTGCCGGGAGACTTTCTTTGGCCGTCGATCGCGTGCCGAGCGAAAGCTCGGGCAGCAGCGCGGCGGCGGCAGCGTTCAGCACGTCGATGCTTCCGTCGGATCGGCACAGCACGACGGCGATGGGAAGTTTCAACAGCGAGAACCGCATGTATGCCTCCAATCGCATGAG
>NZ_JASJXG010000117.1:0-772 GCF_035018765.1 Variovorax sp. RTB1 | reverse complement strand
GGGTGAGAACTTGTTCGACTTGTTCATGGCTCAATCCTCTCAGAGTGTTGAGCCTCCTCAAAAACCGGGGCGATTCATTTCCTTGTTCTGCTCACCGACAATGGCGAAGGTCTTAATAACTCCACCGACATCCTGATTGACCAAGAAGCTCAGGTTGTCGGTCACGAAGTCGCGGTTGTAGACGCGTACATCGTAGTTGTGGGTCAGCAAGCCTGCATGGGTAACTGCGCCTCTTTCACCTGTCACAGTGAAGGACGAGCTGACATAGTTCAGAGGTAGCTTGCGCATCTCTAGCGCACGGAAGATCCGGGATAGTGTTGTCTTGCCAGAATAGTTGCGTCCGTAGAGGATGTTCAAACGCTGAAATGGTTTGACATTTTTGCCGCTGTCACGAACGGTTTTCTTCCAGTCCAAGCCTTGGAAACTGCCAAAGCTCGCAATGTCAATTTGATTGATCATCAGTCCAATACTCCTTTTTTAGTTGCCTCTCGGCTTATTTCAAAAGCATGTTGCGCACAATCTTTAGCGGCGGAGCTTTTGTTCTGGCCCATCTTCACTGTTCTTGTTTTAGTTCCCGTTTTTGTGCAATGCGGCTCAACTCATCATTCGTGTGGATCTGCAGCACTTAGGCTCCCTGGTCCGCTGAAGTTGGCGCGTTGAACGTCCGCTTGCGGACCATAAATCCGAGTTTCTGCAAGACTACTTTGGGTCACTTGTGACTGCGCGCTGCACTACAGAATCGCTACTCCTGTAACTGCCTCCCAAACCCCCC
>NZ_JASJXG010000116.1:0-867 GCF_035018765.1 Variovorax sp. RTB1 | reverse complement strand
GCCTGATGCCACAGCAACGCATGGACATACGCATGATCAAGGACATACTCAGACTCAAGTACCAGGGCGGCCTGTCGCACGAGCGCATCGCCCAGAGCCTCTCGATCTCCAAGGGAGCCGTTGCCAAGTACCTCAGCCTGGCCGGCGCGGCCGGGCTCGATTGGCCGTCAACCGCTGAACTGGACGAGGCCTCGCTGGAACGTCGGTTGATGGGCGGCGGCATGGCGCTCAGCCGCGTGGTCGAGCCCGACTACGCGCACGTACACATCGAGCTGCGCCGCAAGGGCGTGACGCTCATGCTCTTGTGGGGCGAGTACCGCGCGGCCAACGAGGGTCGAAGAACCTGGGCGTACACCCAGTTCTGCGGCCACTACAAGGCCTTCGCCAGGACCCTCAAGCGCTCGATGCGCCAGCAACGTCGCGCGGGTGAGAAGCTCTTCATCGACTACGCCGGGCCGACCCTGGCGCTGGCAGATGGAACGCGGGCGCAGGTCTTCGTGGCCGCCATGGGAGCGTCGAGCTACACCTTCGCCTGCGCCACGGCCGACCAGAGCATGCGCTCCTGGCTCGGCGCGATGGCACGCGCGCTCGCGTTCTATGGCGGTGTGCCCCAGTTGATCGTGCCGGACAACCCGCGCGCACTCGTCAGCCAGGCCTGTCGCTACGAGCCCAGGCTCAACGAGACCGTGCACGACTTCGCGCGCCACTACGGCGTCTCGATCCTGCCGGCGCGCCCGTACTCGCCCAAGGACAAGGCCAGCGCCGAGTCGGCGGTGCAGGTCGTGGAGCGTTGGCTGATGGCTCGGCTGCGGCATACGGTGCTGGCCGATGTGCATGCCGCCGACGCGGCCCTGTGCGCATTGCTGC
>NZ_JASJXG010000115.1:0-922 GCF_035018765.1 Variovorax sp. RTB1 | reverse complement strand
GGGTAGGCTGAACACCCGGGTCAAATTTGAAGCGGCACAACCCTCACAGGTGGGTCAATTTTCGGCCGGCGCCAACACGCTTGGCCTTTAACTTCTCCACCTGCTCGATATAGGTGAGCAACTGGTGGATGAGCCTCGCGTCATCTTTCATCGGTACCTGCCTACTTTAAAAGCTGTCCTTATTTGGACACGAAGTCCACTTCGTTTCGCCGTACGCGAGCGGAAGGTGCGATCACATCGATCGCTTTTGAGTTTGACGTCACGGCAGCTGCTTCGAGAAGCACCCAGAAGGGTAGCGTCAAATGGAACAAGGATGGTTTCAGCACTACAGGTGAGTACCCGGGGCGCAAAGCAAAGCACTATAGGTCTGCTTCACTTCAAAAAGCTGCGGCCTACCTCGCACCGCCGTGCGAAAGTGCTCGTTTGTCCTTTCAGCGCGGTCAGGCCGGTGCACGCGCATGGCTGCGTCCGCGCCAAATATGTGTGTTAGCCCTACTTGATAGCAGGATGTGAAAGCACAAATACATGCCCCGAAAAATCGTCTGGAACCTCGCATTTTTTGGATCGAGCGAAGCACCGGCTCTACACTCCGGCCAACAAGGAGTCGAATTGAATCGCCCCGGGATTGAACTGACCCCCAGAAGTTGAACATTGTGATCCTGCTGATCAAGCGGTGTTTCTGATCCGGTATTGCACCGGACTGAGCCCTTGCAATCGCAGCTTGATCCGCTCGTGGTTGTAGTAGTGAATGTAATTATTGACGCCCGCTTCGAGCACATCAAGGTCGCCAAGTTTTTCAAGGTGGAAGTACTCAGCTTTGAGGGTGCCGAAGAAGCTTTCGATCCCAGCATTGTCAAAGCAATTGCCTCTTCGGCTCATGCTTTGCGTTACCCCGCGATGCGCAAGCATCGCCCGGTATGGC
>NZ_JASJXG010000114.1:0-1110 GCF_035018765.1 Variovorax sp. RTB1 | reverse complement strand
AGCGCAGACCGCGCATTCAGTTGCCTGGACCAGATGAAGCGCATCAAGGCTGCGCCGCATACCGACGACTACAAGGGCAAGAAGCTCCCTTGCGCCACAGTCATTCACCTGCCCAAGGCACCATGAATTCGATCAACACCATTGCCCGCTGGCTGACCGTGTGCTGCGCATTGGCTTTGAGCTTGGCACTGGCCGGTTGCGAGCCGCCGGCACCACGCGTGGCCAAGGAGATGTCCGTGGGTATCACGGGCTACAACTTCACCGCCGAAGGGGTGCAGGCGTACTACGTGAACGACATTCGCGGTTCCAACCTGCCGCCTTACGGTGGCGGTGGCGGGACCTCTTGCTGCGTCACGCTGCCCGGGCAGTGGACACCGGGGCTGACTGTGAAGGTGGACTGGACGATGGGCGACTGGAAAGTGCCATATGCACAGATTGCACATTTGTCCACGAAAGAGCAAATGACCTGTTGCTGGATCGAACGCACTCTGAGCAAAACCGTCCCGGTCGAGCGTTACGGCGAGGGCGGAGATGTGCAGGTGTTCTTCCTGCCCAACGACGAAATCAAGGTGTGGGTGAGCAACTTGGGGCTGGGTCACGAAAGACATCCCTCCGGCATGGCGTACCCGAAGAACCCCGCCGGCGCCGAATAGCTTCACCTGCCACTTCAGCCGAATCAACCGACAAACAAAGACATCCCCCATGGCCGTCGAACCCCTTCCCGCCGCGCAAAGCGCAGACCGCGCATTCAGTTGCCTGGACCAGATGAAGCGCATCAAGGCTGCGCCGCATACCGACGACTACAAGGGCAAGAAGCTCCCTTGCGCCACAGTCATTCACCTGCCCAAGGCACCATGAATTCGATCAACACCATTGCCCGCTGGCTGACCGTGTGCTGCGCATTGGCTTTGAGCTTGGCACTGGCCGGTTGCGAGCCGCCGGCACCACGCGTGGCCAAGGAGATGTCCGTGGGTATCACGGGCTACAACTTCACCGCCGAAGGGGTGCAGGCGTACTACGTGAACGACATTCGCGGTTCCAACCTGCCGCCTTACGGTGGCGGTGGCGGGACCTCTTGCTGCGTCACGCTGCCCGGGCAGTGGACACCGG
>NZ_JASJXG010000113.1:0-1328 GCF_035018765.1 Variovorax sp. RTB1 | reverse complement strand
CAGCACGGCTTGTGCGTCGCCATAAACCATGTGGCAGTTGTGGCCATAAAAGAGCGCGTTGACGATGCCTGCATAGCCCTTGCCCTCACCTCGCTTGATGACGAACACCTTCTTCGCCTGGTCGGCGTTCAGGATCGGCATGCCGAAGATCGGTGAGCCCTTGTCCGTGCGCGCGGCGGGGTTAACCACGTCGTTGGCACCGATGACGAGTGCCACGTCGGTGGTCTTGAACTCGTCGTTGATGTCTTCGAGCTGGAAGATCATGTCGTAGGGCACGCCGGCCTCGGCCAGCAGCACGTCCATCTGACCCGGCATGCGGCCCGCGACCGGATGGATCGCGAACTTCACGCTCACGCCACCGGCCTGCAACAGCTTGACGAAGTCGAACAGCTTGCCCTGCCCTTGCGCCGCGGCGAGGCCGTAGCCCGGCACGATGATCACCGAGCTGGCGTAGCGCATCGCGATGCCCGCATCGCCGGGCTGCATCGGCTTCAACTCGCCCTTGATCTTGCCCGGCTTGTGCTTGGAGGCTCCGCCGAAGTTGCTGAACACCACGTTGCTCACCGAGCGGTTCATCGCGCGGGCCATCAGCAGCGTCAGCAGCAGGCCCGCCGCACCGACCACCATGCCGGCGATCATCAGCGCCGGGTTCTGCAGCACGAAGCCTTCGAGACCGACCGCAAGACCCGTGAAGGCATTGAAGATCGAGATCACCACCGGCATGTCGGCCCCGCCGATGGGCAGCGTCATCAGGATGCCGAGCACCAGCGCGAAGCCGAAGAAGAGGTAGATCGATGCCGGCACGCCAAGCCCGCCCAGCACCAGCACCGATTTGTCGACACTCGCCACGACGAGGTAGGCGCCGACCGCGAGCGTTGCCAGCAAGACTACCCCGTTGACCACCTGCTGCGCCTTGAACCGCAACGGGTTCTTGATCACGCCGTCGAGCTTGGCCCAGGCGATCAGCGAGCCGGACAACGACACCGCACCGATGAGGGCGCCGAGCAGGGTGACGATCAGCGCGGTCATGCCCTGCGTCTTTCCGCCGAACAGCTCCACCGCTGCGATGGCTCCGGCCGCGCCGCCGCCCATGCCGTTGTAGATCGCGACCATCTGCGGCATGGCGGTCATCGCCACGGTGCGCCCCGCCCACCAGGCCACGCCGCCGCCGAGCGCGAGTGCCACGACGGCAAGACCCAGGTTCATCCACAGATCGGGGCGGGCCGCGCTGTCCACGTCGAAGGCATAGAGGAAGCTCGCGAGCACCGCGACCGCCATGCCGATGCCGGCCACGGAGATGCCCGAGGACGCAGTCGCGGGCGACGACA
>NZ_JASJXG010000112.1:0-1469 GCF_035018765.1 Variovorax sp. RTB1 | reverse complement strand
AATAAGGGGTATCCTTTTAGCTCCAGCGACCGCGGAACTACTGGATGAACATACAGATGCTAGCGATGTTCACGGGGAAGCGCTACGCTCCAAGGCCAACGGGTTACAACAGCCGACAACAGGCCTTGTCGCAGGATGCAGCAGCGGCAGAACGGTGGCTTCTTGATCTTCAGAATGACAAGCGCGTCGCTGGGAACTCGACGTTGCACTCGAATGAATGGTCGGTGGGAGATTACTTTTATGAAAAAAACAAACTTCGTTCGAGTTGGGGTTTACGTGACGTTGGGTCTCGTCATATTGATTCCTTCGTTAAGTCGGTATGAAAGGGTCGTCGTAGGCGCAAGTTCGGTCTTGGACTGGCCACTCCTGGTCGCGTCAATAGTTGGTGCGCTCGCCTGCTTCTGGATTGCAATTCAGGCCCTGAGGAAACCGTAGCCGACCGCCTTGGCCCTTATGAGGCGCTCGACTGAATCACATCCGCATAGGTCACGGGCGCCGTGACCACGGCCTGCTGAAGCAACCGGTAGAACAGCATGCCGCGCGAGCCTGAGGTTCGGCGGTTGAAGCGAAAGACGAACTCGTCGAGGTAGGCGTCCAAGTGCTCGGGCTGCACCGAGCCGTGGTGCGTCCCAAGAATCCAGCGCTTGACCAGGGCCGCCACACGATGGACACCAGCCATCGAGACATGTGCAGGCACGTCCGAGCCGAGCATCACAGTGCGCTGGTGGTCGTAGCCCAAGTCCTTCAGCGGCTTGTAGGCGGCCGCACCGTCAGTGCGCACTTGGGCGCCGGGTTCGATGCTCTCTTGGACAAACGGAATCAGGTATTGCGCCGAAGCTTTGGGAATGCGACGCAGCCGGATGCGGCCAAACCCCTTGGGCTCCAGTAGTTCGACGGCCACGGCGACCAGCAACTTCGACGTGCTGCGCTTGCGCCCGGTCTTGATGGGTGGGTCCTCACGGTCGGTCAGCGCCATGTAGGTCTCGTCGACCTCGACCACGCCTTTGAGTTGATCCCGGCCGGGGCGAACCATCGCCCGGCGGAATCGGTGCAGCATCGTCCAGGCCGTCTGGTAGCTGCCCAAGCCGAGCACACGCTGCAATCCCAAGGCGCTGACGCCTTGCTTCTGGTTAGTCAGATACCAGGCGGCGGCCAACCACACACGCAGCGGCGTGCGGGTCTTATCGAAGATCGTGCCGGCAGTCACTGTAGTCTGGTGCTGGCAGCCACGACACATCAAACGAGTGCGGCTGGCTCGGTATGCCTCGCCAATACCGCCGCACTTCGGGCAGACGAAGTTGCTATCCCAACGCAGCCGCTCCAAATAGGCAAGGCAATCGTCCTCGGTGGAAAACCAGTCGAGGAATTCGTTCCAGGTTTGGGGGTAGTCCTTAACCGCTGTCGGCGCTAATATCTGTACATCCATCCAGTATTGTGCAGTTGCTGGAGCTAAAAGGATACCCCTTATA
>NZ_JASJXG010000111.1:0-1475 GCF_035018765.1 Variovorax sp. RTB1 | reverse complement strand
GATGGCAAGGATGCGCGCTGGCGTGACCGGGTTGGAGTCAGCGTGCTGCAGTGCTGGCGCCGAGTTGTTATTGGCTTCGGACGCCGGAATGACGATCTGAAACTTGGAAATGTCTTTGCCCTGGCTCAAGGCATCGAGAACTTTCTTGGCAGGGGCGTAACCCAAAGTGGCGGACTTCTGCAGGTAGTCGGTCGCCATCTCGGGACTGGCCGACACGCCAACGCCCTTGAGGTACATCATTCCCGATGCGTACAACCCGCGCGGGTCATTCAGGTCCGCAGCGTTCAAGAACGAAGCCGCTGCCATCCCGAGGTCGGCCGAGACCCCGCGGCCCAGCATGTACTTCACACCCAGCTCGTACTGGTCTGGACCCGAGGGCGCTGACTGTTCTGGCGGGGTTGTGATGGCGGAATCGGTCATGTCTATCTTGTGGTGTTCTATGATGAGGAGGGATCAGCGCGCAGCGCGGATGGCGGCGTTGCGCTCGCGGACCAAGGCAGACAGAGCGCGGGCCTTGTCGACGAGGTCCAGAATGCCTGGAGAGTTTGGGTCGGCTGCATCACTGCGCGTGCGAGCGTTGTTGTAGTCGGCTCCGAGCCGCTCGAGCGCGGCCAGCAGCGATGCATCGTAGGACTCGGTACCAGGCAACGATTCCGGGGTCGCGTACATCACGTCATCTTTCAATGCCTTGACAGACTGGACGAACGGCTGCATGTACGGATCGCGGTCGCGGGTGACGCTTGAGGCGAATGAGTCGAGACGTACTTTGACCTCGGCGAAACGCTGTTTTTGCGTTTTCAGCGTGGTAGCGGTTTGCGTTGCGCTTGAAGAGCCCAGCCGCCAGAGTCCGCTGACCAGCAGCAATCCCAAGGCCCAGACGGTGTGAAGGATTGACAAGGCGCGAAACGACACCGCTTCGCTTCCGGCCAAAAAGCACAGGAGGATCACGCCGGTTGCATAGACCCCGAGGGCGGCCTGAAAACCCAGCCCGAAGGTGAATGCCGGTTCAGCGCCGTTGGCCGACGGTCGCGTGTGATAAATCGGAAAGCCGAACAGAACGATTTCAGCAAAGCACAGCATCACCAACGACAAAACGAATGCAGATGGACGTTGGCCTTCCGGATAGAGCACCAGTGCGACACCCAGTGTGACCGCGACGCTGGCGACCAGCATCACGAGATAAATGGCAACCTGTCCCTGCTGCAGGTGCTTGCATGGGACGCTGTTCATGGCTGTGCCGTCCCACAGTTGCCGCAAAACTTGGCGCCTTCAGGCAACGGTGCTTCGCACTTCACGCACTGACGCTGGGTCGGCGTGCCGCAACTGGAGCAAAAGCGCGCGCCTGGCGTGAGCGCCGCGCTGCACTTGCTGCAGCTTTTGCCAGTGACGGTCGGTGCCAAAACGTCCGAGCCACAACCGCCGCAAAAGCGTGCAGCCGGATCGTTCGAATGATTGCACTTGCCACAGTTCTTGCC
>NZ_JASJXG010000110.1:0-1513 GCF_035018765.1 Variovorax sp. RTB1 | reverse complement strand
TAACCGCTGTCGGCGCTAATATCTGTACATCCATCCAGTATTGTGCAGTTGCTGGAGCTAAAAGGATACCCCTTATAAAAATACAGTTAACGATTCATCATGGGCCTCCCTTCCTTCGACTCCTTTTCCCCGTCCGCGCGCCAGAACGTCTGGCGCGGTGACGAGCTGGGCAGCGCCGACATGCCCGTGCTCGGCACCGGCCACCCCGCGCTCGACGCCGAGCTGCCGGGGGGCGGCTGGCCGATCGGCGCGATGACCGAGGTGCTGCAGGCGGCACCTGAAGCGCATGTCTGGCAACTGCTGCTGCCGGTGCTGTCTCGCGCGGTCGAAACGCGGGGCGGGCCGGTGGTATTGATCGGCGCACCTTACGAGCCCTTCGGCCCGGCGCTCGCCGCCGCGGGGTTGCCGGTCGAGGCGCTGATGTGGGTTCGCAGCGAGGCGTCTGCCGCACGGCTCTGGGCTTGCGAGCAGGCCTTGCGTTGCGCCGACGTGGCGGGCGTTCTGGCGTGGTTGCCGCAGGCGCGCGTGGGCGAGTTGCGCAGGCTGCAACTCGCTGCGGCACAGCATGAGGGGCTGTTGTTCGTCTTCAGGCCTGAATCCATGGCGCAGTCGGCTTCACCGGCGCGGTTGCGGCTGCAGGTGGTTCCGGCAGAAGGCGGGCAGATGGATGTCCATTTGCTGAAGCGCCGTGGCCCGCCGCTGGCAATGCCCTTGACTTTGCCCGCCCGCAGCGAGCGCATGACGGCGTTGCTGGCCGCCAGCCAGTTGCGGCGCAAGCGGCGCATGCAAGAACTGCAAGGCGCGCAAGAAGAAGCAAATCCCGGCACGACCGTGGTTCGTCTGGACTTGCGCAGGAAGGAGGGGCAATCGAATGCAATGGATCGCATTGCGGTGGCAGCCTGAAGAAGACAGGGCACCTGTGGCTGCAACGGCACCGATGCCTGGCGCGCCAGCCGCCGACACGCCTGTCGCTGCGCCTCCTTCCATCGAAACCCTCGGCTGGTGGGCGCTGCAATTCACGCCGCGTGTCACATGGCTCGACGAAGCGCTCCTGCTCGAAGTCTCGGCCTGCGAGCGGCTCTGGGGCGGGCAGCAGTCGTTGATGCGCCTGATGACCGCTTGGAACCCGGCGCCCGGCACGCGCATCCAGAAAGTGCAGGGCGCCAATGGCTTGATCGCGCTGGCACGGCTGCGGCTGTTCGCGCGCGGCCACAAGCCGCCCGTCGATGTGCCGGCCGCCCTGCCGCTCGGCGCGCTCACGGCTGCACGGGAGCATCTCGACGTGCTGGAGCGCATGGGCTGCCGCACCTGGGGCGACGTGGCGGCGCTGCCGCGCGGCGGTCTTTCGCGGCGCTTCGGCACGACGCTGCGTGAGACGCTCGACATGGCGTGGGGCTTGCGCCCCGAGAAGCACACGTGGCTTACCTTGCCCGATGTGTTCGACCAGAAGCTCGAACTGCCGGCGCTGGCCGAGAACGCGCATGAACTCATGTGGTCGGCCAACCGCTTGTTG
>NZ_JASJXG010000109.1:0-1840 GCF_035018765.1 Variovorax sp. RTB1 | reverse complement strand
CGGCGGGATTGGGCGGAACGGCCCATAGCGCGGCGCGTGCCGATGACAAGGCGAGTTGCATGGGCGCTGCCGTGTTTGCCAAGCGCGTTGCGGCAAGGGGGACGGCAGCGGGGTCGGATGGGGCGGTCAACGTTGGGTCAGTGTCGAGTGAGTGACGAATCAGCAGCGCGCCACACTAACCGATGAGTGAACGACGGTCAGCGAGTCCAGCAGTCGGCAATCAAGTCGGCGCTGCCAGCGGCCGCAGCCGAAGTGATGCCGCGAACACTGGACTGGTCCAGCGTGAACGTCCCGCATTTGTCGTCTGACTGCGCGCCCGAGGGCACTGCAATCAGAGTGTAGGCGGAGTCGGTGGCTGCCTTGAGCGACACGGCGTACCGCCTGCCGGGAACGGTCGTCAGCGACAAGGGCAACGGCGTCACGTCCGCACCGTTCTTGGCTGTCGTCGCGGGATAGACGCCGTTGGCCGTCGCCACGCGTTCCATCCACTGTGCTGCTTGGAGCAGCCCCGCGCGCGCTTCGGCCCGATGACCGCGGCGTACATATTCCTGGTAACTGGGCAGCGCGAGAGCGGTGAGGATGCCAATGACCGTGACGACGGTCAGCACTTCGACCAGACTGAAGCCGCGCTGCCTAGTACGTTGTTGTGCACTCACTGAATTTGCCGCCACGACGGGCGCAGTGCGGTGCGGCCGAGCAATTTGCGATCGGCGCAGATCTGACCAGCCGCACAGATGGCCTTTTCTGTGTTGGTCGCGCTGTCCCTGATGCTGGACCGGACGCCGGTTTCGCTTCGCGAAGCAGTTCCCGTCGCGCTTGTTGCGCCGCCCGCGCCGGCAGAGGCGTAGATATCGGACTTTGGCGCGCTGCCGTTGATGGCGTTGATCGTCGTCAGAAAGTGCCGTGCACCTGTGATGCTGGGGGAGCAGGTTTCGCGTGTGATGTCTTCACCGGCCGCAGGCAGCGTGCTTGCCACGTCGATCAATTGGCCGTCGAACCACGTTGGATTGTCGAGCACTCGTTCACCCGGCGGCAGTTCGAGGTACCAGCCACGTTTGGCGGGCGAGCCGGCGTAGTCGACAGGGTTGGACGACACCGCCCAAAGCGGGATGGTATGGCCGGATGCCGATCCGGCGACCGCCGTGGCCGTGGCCGTGGCGGCAGCGGAGCTGATGGTCTGCTGCACCAGCGCACCGCGACCGCCGGTGAGGGCGCTGCCGCCAGTCAGCGTGAGCTTGCCGGCGATGCGCGTCACCGCGGTGTTGTCGTACACGCCGTAAACCGTTTGCACTGAGGTGTCGGTTCTGTCGGCGTCTGTCAGATTGGCACCGGTGCCGAAGACGACCATCACTCCGCCTTTCGGATGCGGCAACCACACTGGTGCACTGGTGATGGGCTGCGGCCGTCCGGGCACGACTCCCGCTGCTGCGGAAGTCGCCGAGTAGAGCGGCGCGCCGTTGAAAGCGGTCTTCCATTCTGATGGCGCGTGGGCGCTGAGGTCGAACTTCCAGAGGTTGCCGTGAAGATCGCCCGCATAGGCCACATCGGACACGCTGTCGCCGTTCAGATCGACGAGCCGAGGGGCTGAAAGGCCGTTGCCTGTCAGCCCGCTTGCAGTGGTTGCATGGATCTTTCTCAACTCGCGAGCGCCGTCGAGGTACTGGATCATCAGCACGGCGTTCTCGCGCGTGCTGTTGTAGCCGTTGCCTGTGACCAGTGCCCAGCGGCCGTCGTTGAGCTGAGTGATTTGACGTGTGACTCCGGTGTCTCCTTGCTCGCGAACGGGTTCGCTGAAGATGTGGCCGATGTCCGCGTCGACGGCGGAGGCGGAGGTGGAGGT
>NZ_JASJXG010000108.1:0-1974 GCF_035018765.1 Variovorax sp. RTB1 | reverse complement strand
ACTTCCTTGACTTCGGCGTCGACGACGTTGTCGTCGGCCGGCGCGCTTGCCGCTTGCGGGCCAGCCGCTGCGCCGCCGGCAGCACCGGCTGCGGCTTGCGCATCGGCGTACATCTTTTCACCGAGCTTCTGGCTCACGGTCATCAGCGTGTTGGTCTTCTCTTCGATCAACGTCTTGTCTTCGCCCTTGAGCGCTTCTTCGACGTCCTTGATCGCAGCTTCGATCGATTCCTTTTCGCCGGCTTCGAGCTTGTCGCCATGCTCGGCCAGCGACTTCTTCACGCTGTGCGCCATCGCTTCGCCCTGGTTGCGGGCCTGAACGATCTCCAGCTTTTTCTTGTCGTCGGCCGCATTGAGCTCGGCGTCCTTCACCATCTTCTGGATCTCGTCTTCGCTCAAGCCCGAGTTCGCCTTGATGGTGATCTTGTTTTCCTTGCCGGTGCCCTTGTCCTTGGCGCCGACATGCAGGATGCCGTTGGCGTCGATGTCGAAGCTCACCTCGATCTGCGGCGTGCCGCGTGCGGCGGACGGGATGCCTTCGAGGTTGAACTCGCCCAGCGCCTTGTTGCCCGAAGCGATCTCGCGTTCGCCCTGGAACACCTTGATGGTCACTGCCGGCTGGTTGTCTTCTGCCGTGGAGAAGGTCTGCGCAAACTTGGTTGGGATGGTCGTGTTCTTCACGATCATCTTGGTCATGACACCGCCCATGGTTTCGATGCCGAGCGACAGCGGGGTCACGTCGAGCAGCAGCACGTCCTTGCGGTCGCCGGACAGCACCTGGCCCTGAATGGCGGCGCCGACGGCCACGGCTTCATCGGGGTTCACGTCCTTGCGCGGCTCCTTGCCGAAGAACTCCTTGACCTTCTCCTGCACCTTCGGCATGCGGGTCATGCCGCCGACCAGAATCACGTCGTTGATGTCGCTCACGCTGATGCCGGCGTCCTTGATGGCAAGGCGGCACGGTGCGATGGTGCGTTCGATCAGCTCGTCGACCAGGCTCTCCAGCTTGGCGCGGCTGAGCTTGATGTTCAGGTGCTTCGGACCCGATGCATCGGCCGTCACGTAAGGCAGGTTGATGTCTGTTTGCGCGCCGTTCGACAACTCGATTTTTGCCTTCTCTGCAGCTTCCTTCAGGCGCTGGAGTGCGAGCACGTCCTTGCCCAGATCGACGCCTTGTTCCTTCTTGAACTCGGCAATGATGTATTCGATGATGCGCTGGTCGAAGTCTTCGCCGCCCAGAAAGGTATCGCCATTGGTGGCGAGCACTTCGAACTGTTTTTCTCCGTCGACGTCGGCAATCTCGATGATCGACACGTCGAAAGTACCGCCACCCAGGTCATACACGGCGATCTTGCGGTCGCCCTTTTCCTGCTTGTCGAGGCCAAAGGCCAAGGCGGCTGCTGTGGGCTCGTTGATGATTCGCTTCACGTCCAGGCCGGCGATGCGACCGGCGTCTTTGGTGGCCTGGCGCTGCGCGTCGTTGAAGTACGCCGGCACCGTGATGACGGCTTCGGTGATCGTTTCGCCAAGGTAGTCTTCAGCGGTTTTCTTCATCTTGCGCAGGATGTCGGCGCTGACTTGCTGAGGCGCCATTTTCTTGCCGCGCACCTCGACCCAGGCGTCGCCGTTGTCGGCCTTGACGATGCTGTAGGGCATCAGGTTGATGTCCTTCTGCACTTCTTTTTCTTCGAACTTGCGGCCGATCAAACGCTTGATCGCGTACAGCGTGTTCTTGGGGTTCGTCACGGCCTGGCGCTTGGCCGAGGCACCGACCAGCACTTCACCGTCTTCCTGGTACGCGACGATCGACGGCGTGGTGCGGGCACCTTCCGAGTTCTCGATCACGCGCGTGGTGTTGCCTTCCATGATCGACACGCACGAGTTGGTGGTGCCGAGGTCGATGCCGATGATTTTGGCCATGTTGAATTTGCTCCTGAGTTCTGAAAAATGGGGTGGTGTGAACTTGTGGATAACC
>NZ_JASJXG010000107.1:0-2062 GCF_035018765.1 Variovorax sp. RTB1 | reverse complement strand
CATCCACGATGCCGGCTTCCATCCCCGGGTCAAAGTTCAACCGGCAGGGTGGGTCAAAGTTCAACCGGCGCCGACAGGCCAAGCCGACGTTCAGTGTTCCGTCGGAGCATTTCGTCTCATTCCAGGGAGAAATGTCAGTTCTGCCTGAACTGCGCTTTAACGGTCAGGATGACAGTGACGATATCTGGCTTAGCGTGCCTCGTCTGCACGAAATCGCGCCACCACCGATCGAAATAGAACTCAACGGATGGGTGAAGCTGCCGAAGACGCCCTCCGCACTTCCCGAAATCGTGGATGAAACCGCCCGAACCAAAGATGGTGAAGTCTGGATGGAGCGCCTGGCAGACCGCCCTGATATCCAGGATCTGTTTGATTGGTTCGTCAACTTTCAGTGGAAGCCCTGGGCTTCCGCAGAAGCGCCGCGCCGCAAAACGATGAGCCTTTATAAGAGGCTGTTCAGCGTCTACCAGACGATCGCATCCGAGGGCTCCGAGACGCCGCTCGAGCTTGTTTGGGGAATTGGCAACGCCGCATGGAAGAAGGCGGGGCACTCAACGCCGGTGCGCTACCCAGTAATTCTTCAGCTGTGCGAGATCTCGCTGAACGAGACCACGTTCGAGCTCGAAATCAGGCCCCGCGATGCTGACCCAAAACTTGAGCTTGACTGCTACACCGCCCTCGAGGTGCCAGGCGTCGCACAGCTGGAAACCTATTGGAAGGCGCACCTCGAGGCGGGCGTTGAACGCCCGAACCCTTTTGAGCCTTCCAGCTATGAGAGCTTGCTGAACGCGGCCGTCACGCATCTGGACGCAGGCGGCTCGTACCAGCATAGAACTGACAACCTTTCGGAGCCCACCCCGCGCGATACGCTCCAAGTAACGAACACGTGGGTGCTCTTCGCGCGCAACCGCTCTGGCGACATCTTTGTCGAAGACGTCCGGCGGCTCAAGGCCAATCTGGAAATAGTCGATGAACTGCCAGGTGTCATCAGTGCGTTCGTTCAGCACGGCTCCGACGACGTGAAGGCTCACGCATCAAGGTCCTTCCGCGGATTGTCTAACAGCGACGCTGTCAACGGAGGCTTTGAGCTGTACTTTCCGATGCCTTACAACGACGAACAGGTTTCGATCGTTCAGAAGCTCGAGGCCAACCACGGTGTCGTCGTACAAGGGCCTCCAGGGACGGGCAAGACCCACACGATTGCCAACGTGATTTGCCACTACTTGGCTCAGGGCAAGCGCGTCCTCGTCACCGCCAAAAGCGAAACTGCGTTGGCAGTGCTTCAGGACAAGCTGCCTGACGAGATCCGTCCCCTGAGCGTCGCTTTGCTCTCGGACGAGCGCGACGGCATGCGTCAGTTCGAGCACTCCATTGAAACGATCGCAGGCAAAGTTGCCTCGCTGATCGATTCGAGATCACGTTCGACCATCGCCGCCGCCGAAAACAAACTCAACGAGCTGCACGCAAAAATCTGTCATGTCGATGCTGAAGCCGCAAATTTCGCACGCAGTCACATGCAGACCTACACTTTTCAAGGGCGGAAGGTAACGCCCGAGGAAATGGCGAAGCTCGTGATGGAACAAGGCGACGAGCACAACTGGCTCGACGACGACCTTCCGGCCGCTGGCGAGACATTAGCGTTCGACGATGGTGCGATAGGCGCACTGCGGAACGCGCGCATCAGGGTCGGCAGTTCACTACCCTACCTTACCTGTTCGCTTCCCCAAGCGCCTGCCTTTCCTGCGTGGGGCGACCTGCTTGGCATACACCGTGACCTGGTGAAGGCGCAGGAAATCGATGCGGAGGTGCAAGACGGCTCACTGCTGGGTCTTGTGGACAGCACGTCCGAAATCTTCGAGCGCGCGCGTTTGCTTGATGAACTGTTGAAGGCAAGAGCAGACCTAATTGCCTCCTTTGCCGACGCGCCGCCGTGGGTAACCGCTGCAGGGGCCAAGCTAGCGTCGCTATCAAGCGATGACCCCTTGGTGCGTATTCCGGTGAACGTGACCGACGATTCCGGCATCGTGACCGGGCTTCCGAGGAACGTGACCGCGGGGTGATG
>NZ_JASJXG010000106.1:0-2526 GCF_035018765.1 Variovorax sp. RTB1 | reverse complement strand
GTAAGCGTCCCGTCACGGCATCTTGACGTCGCCCCAACGGCGATCGTTCACGTCAGCCCTGCGGTTTCCAGCAGTGCGGCAGCAACTCTTCGATGCGGCTATTGGGTTGCGTCGGTATCCGCTCGAGCACGTCCTTGAGATACGCCCAGGGGTCATGCCCGTTGAGCTTGGCCGACATCACCAGACTCATCACGATGGCAGCGCGTTGGCCTGCCAGTTCGCTTCCGGCAAATAGCCATGCCTTCCTTCCGAGGGCCCATGGGCGAATTTGATTTTCGCAATGATTGTTGTCCACGGCAACGTTGCCGTTGCTCAGGTGCTCGGTCAACGCGTCCCAGTGGTTCAGGCTGTAGTCGATCGCCCCGGCGATGCCACTGCCATTGGGCACACGTGCGCGTTCGAGCTGCAGCCACACGTGCATCTCTTTCCACAGCGGCTTCGACCGGCTTTGCCGCACGGCAAGGCGCTCCTCTATGCTTAGGCTGTGAACCTCGCGCTCGATACGGAAGATCAGGGCGATGCGCTGCACCGCCTCAAGGGCCACCGGACTCTGGTTGTCCTTGATGAGCTCGTCGAATTTTCGTCTCGCGTGCGCCAGGCAACCGGCCGCCTTCCGTTCATGCAGCTTGACCACGCTGTCGTAGCCGCGGAACTCGTCCCTCACCAGCGTGCCGCACCAGTCGCCCAGGAACGCGACGGCGTACTTGCCCCCACGACCCGGGCAGAAGTCATAGGCGACGCCCGGCAGAGGATCGAATTTGCTCCTCGCATACGCCCAGACATAGGCTCTCTTTGTCTTGCCGGCGCCGGGGTCGAGCAGCCTGACCGGCGTCTCGTCGGCATGCAGCACATTGGACTGCAGGATGAACTCGCGGTGCACATCGAAGAGCGGCTGCAATGCAGCACCTCCTTGTCCTGACCACGAGGCGAGCGTCGAGCGCGGTGTGTGCACGTTCGAGCGCGCGTTGATGCTTTCCTGGCGGTAGTACGGCAGGTGGTCGACGAAGCGGCTGACCAGCACATGTGCGATCAGTCCTGAGGCTGGAATGCCTTTGTCGATGATCTGGGGAGCGACTAGCTGCTGCACCAGTATCTGGCAGCACCTGCAGGCCCACTTGCCGCGGATGTGCCGATGCACGAAGAACTCGGCCGGAACGACGTCGAGCTTCTCGGTGATGTCCTCGCCGATGCGCGCCATCGCCTGACCGCAACCCGGGGTCGGGCAGGTGGTGTTGGCAGGCTCGTGGCTGTAGTCGACGCGCCGCAGGTGATCAGGCAGGAGCGCACGCCGTGGCTTGAGTGCGGGCTTCTCATCGGGAGGTGGCGCCGAGGACGCAGCCTGCTCGCCCTGCAGCGCTGCCAGCTGTGCTTCCAGGCTGGCCTGATCTTCGGCCAGCGTCTCCTCGAACATCTGGCGCTGCCCGGCGTCCATGCGCTCGGTCCTGGCCCCGAACCGGTAAGCCTTCAGACGAGCGAGCTCGAACATGATGCGTTCGATCTTCACGTCCTTGAACTTGATCAGCTGCGCCTGCTGTGCGATGAATTCGTTCTGCTCGCCGATGCGAGCGAGCATCTGCGCGGCCACCTCGGCCCACGCATCCGGACTCAGACCCTGAAGGTCCTGTACGTTGAGTCCGGCGAGCGAATCGAGCATGGTTTCATTGTGCAGAGTCATGGCCTGCGTGACCATACGGACATGCTCGCATTGCCCTGGGCAAGCCCTTCGGGTCGCAATTCACATCCGCGAGATCGCCTTCATTTGTTCGAGTCGCTCCCACGGCAGACCGAGCACCAAGGCGTCGAACTGCTGCTGCGTCACGACCATCGCACTGGCATCTGCGCGCGCTTCGCGTGGCCAGACGAAGCGGCCCTCGTTGAGGCGTCGTGCTGCGCACCAGACACCGAAGCCGTCATGAACCAGCAGCTTGATTCGCGTCGTCCGTGCGTTGGCAAACAGGTAGCCATGATGGGCCTGGGCGCAACCGAAGACCTGCACCACGCGTGCGAGCAATCGATCGGCGCCAGCTCGCATGTCCACCGGTTGGGCGGCAAGCCACAACGCGTCGATGCGAATCACCGCAGCAGCTTTCGCAGCCACCCGGCGCACTCGGCGTTCGCCGACATCGGCCAGGTGACCGTCGCGGCAAAGGCGCCGCCGCGCAATTCAATGCGCAACTCCTGAAGATGCGCGTGTGTCGGTGGCTGCACCGTGGGCGCACCGATCACCAGCGGAATAAACGTTGGCTTCGGCATGGCGGGCGTTGCTGCGTTCCCGGTCGCAACAACTGCGCGCTGTGCAGACCGACGCCACTTGTGCACGAGATTGGCATTGATTCCGAACGCCATCGCCACGCTCGCGACCGACGCACCTGCACGGCACTCGTCCAGCACAGCCCGCTTCACCTCGGGCGTGTGCATGCGTCGCACAATCCTCTTTGTCTCTTCCATGGTGTCCACCTATTTGTAGTGGACACCATCGTCGGCTTCTGGACACCAACTCTCAAGATGCCGTGGCTGGTCGCTTAC
>NZ_JASJXG010000105.1:0-2626 GCF_035018765.1 Variovorax sp. RTB1 | reverse complement strand
CTGTCGGCGCCGGTTGAACTTTGACCCACCCTGCCGGTTGAACTTTGACCCGGGGATGGAAGCCGGCATCGTGGATGCCGGCTGTGCATAACTCTACCGTCTTCGTCCTTTCTCGGTTTCCTTTCTAATGACTGATTGCTCGCACGAAGAAGGCGCGAAGGGCGAAGCCCGCAGCGCCTTGTCCCTGCCTGCGATGTTGCTCAACCGGCGTTTCCAACCGCCCCCTTTCGCTCCTGCTCACGAGCTTTGATGCGCTTCTTCGAGTTGGCAGTGGCGTGCGTGATCCGGTAACTGTCGTTGCCCGTCTCGACGATGTGGCAGTGGTGAGTGAGCCGGTCCAGCAGTGCAGTGGTCATCTTCGGATCTACGAACACACTGCTCCATTCAGCGAAGTCCAGGTTGGTCGTCACCACCACGCTGGTGTGCTCGTACAGCTTAGAGAGCAGGTGGAACAGCAGCGCCCCACCGGCCTGGCTGAAGGGCAGGTAGCCCATCTCATCGAGCACCACCGCATCCAGTCGCAGCATGCTCGCGGCAATGCGACCCGCCTTGCCCTGAGCCTTCTCCTGCTCCAGCGTATTGACCAGGTCGACCGTAGAGTAGAAGCGCACGCGTTTGCCATGCTGCGTGATGCCCGCCACGCCGATGGCCGTCGCCAGATGGCTCTTGCCGGTGCCGGGGCCACCCACCAACACGACGTTGTGCGCCTCATCGGTGAAGGCCATCTCGGCTAACTGCAGCACGAGCTTGCGGTCAACCGGCGAGACCTCGAAGTCGAACCCTGCAAGGTCCCGGTGCACAGGGAACTTCGCCGCGTTCATCTGGTGAGTGACCGAGCGCGTGGCGCGCTCGGTGGTCTCGGCACGCAGCATCTGCTCGACCAGCCAGCCGGATCGCTCCAGCTCGGCGGCGTTCTGCTCCATCAGGTCGGCCCAGGTCCCGGCCATACCGTGCAGGCGCAGCGCCTTGAGTTCAGCGATGACGTCACGCATGACCGGCCTCCCTCAAGCTGCCCAGGTCTCGCAGCCGGTCGTAGCGCGCTGTGTCAGCGATCGGTGGCGTCAGCACCTGCAACGGTGTCTCCACGTTGTCCGGGCGCGGCGCCGCGTTCAGACGCGCGAGCACGTTGATGACGTGTTCGACGCTCACGCGCCCGGAAGGCGGTGCGCCGTCCAGCGCCAGCTCTACGGCCACCAGCACCGCTTCCAGTCCGGCCGTCGGCACGAGCGCCAGCACCCGCGCCATTAGCCGGTCGCCTCCGCTCTCGCGCAACAGTGCACGGCGCAGCCGCTGCAATGATTCGGGCAGATCGGCGAACGGCGCACCGTTACGCAGTGCGCCGGGTTTCCTCTGCACCAGCGGCACATAGTGCTGCCAGTCGTAGCGCGTCTTGCTCTTGTCCGTCAGCCGCTCGTGCTCGGCCACGACGCCATCACCGGCCACTACCGTCACGCGCGTCGGGTACAGGTGCGTGCTGACCATCTGCCCAGCCAGCTCGCAGGGCACCGAGTAGCGGTTGCGCGCCACCGACACCAGGCAGGTGCTGCTCACCCGGGCCACCTCCTCGACGTAGCCATCGAACGCTGCGGGCATCGGCATCAACTGCTCCCGCTCGTGCTCGAGCATCTCGGCCACGCTGAACTGCCTGTGCTCGGGATGCCGGACCTCTTCCCATAGCGCCCGGCAGCGCTCGCCCAGCCAGGCATTGAGTTCGTCGAAGCTCGCGAAGCGCCGCTCACGCGCGTCGATCCAGATGCGCCGGCGGCTGTCCTGCACGTTCTTCTCCACCACGCCCTTCTCCCAGCCGGAGGCGACGTTGCAGAAGTCAGGGTCGTACAGGTAATGCGCGCACATCACCGCGAAGCGCGCGTTGACGGTGCGGCCCTTGCCCTTATGGACCTTGTCCACGGCGGTCTTCATGTTGTCGTAGATGCCGCGGCATGCCACCCCGCCCAACGCCGCGAACGACCGGGTATGCGCATCGAACAGCATCTCGTGGCCCTGGCTCGGATACGCCACAAGGAAGAACGCGCGGCTTGCGCACAGCTTCATGTGCGAGACCTGCAGCTTGCGGTAGAGGCCCCCGATGACCAGCGCCTCATCGCTCCAGTCGAACTGGAACGCCTCGCCCAGCTCGAAGGTCAACGGCACGAATGCCTTGCCGATTGCAACGCCGCCTTGGCTGGCGCGCCATGTACGAATGAAGTCCGTCAGTTGCGTGTAGCCGCCTTCGTAGCCGGCCGCGGCGATCTGCTGAAGCAGTGCCTTGGCGGTTCGCCGTTCCTTCCTCGGGCGGCGCGCATCGGCCAGCAGCGCCATCTTGATCGTTTCAATGAACGGCGACAGCTTCGTCGCCGCCGCCCGGCGCCGGTACTTCGGTGGCTGCGCCACCGGCATTCGCAGGTACTTCCTCACCGTGTTGCGCGACAGGCTCGTCGCCCTCACGATCTCTCGCACCGACTTCTTCTCGCGGTGGTGCATCCGCAGGACCTTGCCAATCATGGCCATGGTGATCACTCCTCATACCCCCACCGCTTAAAAAAGCAGCAGGGTAGGCTGAACACCCGGGTCAAATTTGAAGCGGCACAACCCTCACAGGTGGGTCAATTTTCGGCCGGCGCCAACA
>NZ_JASJXG010000104.1:0-2759 GCF_035018765.1 Variovorax sp. RTB1 | reverse complement strand
TGAGTATTCCGGTCGAACGTGACCGGTGATTCCGGCAACGTGACCGCCATTCCGGCGAACGTGACCGGCACGGCGGTATATGCCCCCGGCATGGTGTTGCGCATGAATGAACCCGGCGCGGCTTGTAGCTTCGATGCATTTTGCAAAGAGCCTCATGCCCGCCCCAAGGATCCATATGCGCAAACTCAAAGACGCCCTGCGTCTGAAATTCGAAGGCGGTCTGAGTCACCTCCAGATCGCCACCGCCCTGGGCATCTCCAAGGGCGTGGTCACCAAATACGTGGGCCTTGCAGTAGCCGCAGGACTGGATGCGACTGTCCTCGCGGCATTGGATGAGGCAGGTCTGGAGCGCCGCCTGCTGGCTTCGCCCCGGCCCAGCGAGACCTACGCGCAGGCAGATTACGGGCGCATCCATCAGGAGTTAGGCCGCAAGGGCGTGACCCTCATGCTGCTGTGGGAGGAGTACTGCGCCCAGACCAGCGACGATCACAGCGCGACCAACCGCATCAAACCGTGGCGCTATTCGCAGTTCTGCGAAAACTACCGTCAGTTTGCCCGGCGCCTCAAACGCTCGATGCGTCAGGTACACCGCGCCGGCGAGAAGCTCTTCATCGACTACGCGGGCCCGACCGTCGGCCTGATGGTGCACGGCCAGGAGGTGGGACGCGCCAACATCTTTGTTGCCGCCATGGGTGTCTCGGGCTATTGCTTTGCCTATGCCACACCAGCGCAAACCGCACGCGACTGGCTCGGGGCGACGGCACAGGCGTTGACGTTCTACGGTGGCGTGCCCCAACTCATCGTCCCCGACAACCCGCGCGCCTTGGTGACCAGGGCCGACCGCTACGAGCCGCTGCTCACCGACAGCGTGCAGGACTTCGCGCGTCATTACGGCTGCAGTGTGCTGCCGGCACGCGCCTATCACCCGCAGGACAAACCGAAAGTCGAATTGAGCGTTTTATTGGTAGAGCGCTGGATCCTCGCACGCCTGCGCCGGCATCAGTTCGCCAGCGTCCAGGCGGTCAACGACGCGATCGCCCCCTTGCTGGAGTGGCTCAACCAGCGTGCCTTCCAGAAGCTTCCCGGCAGCCGCGCGAGCGTGTTCGCGCAGCTCGACGCGCCGGCCCTGATGGCCTTGCCGATACAGCCCTGGGAGTGGGCCGCCTTCAAGACCGTGCGTGTGCACATCAACAGTCACGTCGAGTTTGAAGGCCACTACTACAGCGTCCCCCATGCCCTGGTGGGTCTGGCGCTGGAACTGCGCGTGAGCACTCATGCGGTCGAGGCGTTGCACCGGGGCCACCGCGTGGCCAGCCACATGCGCAGCGCGCACAAGGGCGGCTACACCACCGTCATCGAGCATCTCCCCGAGCGCCACCAGCATCACGCCCAGTGGACGCCCGAGCGACTGGTGGCCTGGGGTGCGCGCATCGGCGTGGCGTGTGCGGCCACCGTGACCAGGATGCTGGAGCGCCAACGCCACCCCGAGCACGCCTACCGGGCCTGCCTGGGCCTGCTCAACCTGAGCAAGCGCTACGGCGACGTTCGCCTGGAAGCGGCCTGCACGATGGCGCTGGGCCTGGGCACCAGCAAATACACCCACATCCGCGACATCCTGCTCAACCGGCGCGACCTGCTGCAAGCGAGCACCAGCGCGGACTGGATTGCACCGCTGCACGCCCATGTTCGCGGCCCGGGCTATTACCAATGACGTCCGTCAAACCGATCAATCCCACCGCGAGCACGCTCCCCATGATGATGCACACCACGCTCAACCAACTGCGCAGCCTTCGCCTGGAAAGCATGGCACAGGCCTTGGAGCAGCAACTTACTCAAAGCGGCCTGAGCGCTATGAGTTTCGAAGAACGCTTTGCGTTGCTGGTGGACCGGGAAGTCCACGGCCGGCAGGACCGGCGCTGTGCGCGCTTGCTCAAGCTGGCCAGACTCAAGTACCCGCAAGCGGCCATCGAGGATCTCGACAGCCGCGCTGTGCGCGGCCTCGAGCGCAGTGCCGTCATGAGCCTGGCCTTGGGCGAGTGGGTCCACAGCGGTCACGCCGTGCTGATTACCGGGCCGACTGGCGCGGGCAAAAGTTGGTTGGCCTGCGCATTGGCCCAGCATGCCTGCCGGCGCGGTCACAGCGCGCTGTACCAGCGCGTGCCGCGCCTGGAAGAAGAGCTGCGCATCCGGCACGCCAACGGCACCTTCACACGCTGGCTCGACATCCTGAAGAACACCGATGTCCTGCTGCTGGACGACTGGGGCATGGCTGCGATGGACCGCCAGACCCGGGCCGATCTGCTGGAGATCATCGATGACCGTGCAGGCCACCGCGCCACCATCATCACCAGCCAGCTGCCCATTGAGCACTGGCACGAGTGGATAGGAGATCAAACGACAGCCGATGCCATGCTCGACCGCATCATGCAAAGCCACCACCGCTTCACGCTTACGGGTGAATCGTTGCGCAAGAAGGCCCCGGCATCCAGAGTCAAAGGGGACAACTCAATTGGCAACGTCTGAGGAGCACAGTCATGCCGGGAGTGAATGAGACAGGAGCCGCTGCGCGGCTGCCAGGGCGCCTCCGGCGGCCTGGCAGGGGCCAATCAAATTAATTCAACTGACTTACAGAAAAGGCAAAACGGCCGAAACACAGCTCGGCCATAAAATCGAATCGCGCAACATCACCCCGCGGTCACGTTCCTCGGAAGCCCGGTCACGATGCCGGAATCGTCGGTCACGTTCACCGGAATACGCAC
>NZ_JASJXG010000103.1:0-2934 GCF_035018765.1 Variovorax sp. RTB1 | reverse complement strand
TGCTGCTGCGCCAGTTCGGCCAGCGTCTTGTCGCCTCGAACGGCCGCCAGCGCCACCTTGGCTTTGAATGCCGCTGAATGCGCGCGGCGGGGTCTTCTGCTCATCTTTGCTCCAATCTTCACAGGCAAGGTCCTCGCCAGCAGGAGCAGTTTCCACACTTATCGGATTGTTCAGATTTCCGGGGCCAGCTCTCTTCCCCGCGTAGTACCCGAATCGCATGCCTGCGGTCATAACCGGTCACCGGTCAGTGCCACGAATTCATAGAGGACCTTAATCCGGTCGCCTAACGCTGCGCTGCGATACCGCTCCCGCAGCGCCTCGACCAACTCCTTGCGTGTTGTCATGCTGACTTGCCTTTTCACGTTGCGCTTCCGCTGGAAAACACAACGGGTAGCAAATTACGTATGGCAACAGGTCAGCGCGAGTAGCATTTTTGAAGCGGTAATGCGGTGGCCAAGATAGTTGAGGCCAGCCACACCAATGAGCGCCCGGGTGCTGCACACGTTCAAATCCGTCTTGCCAGTGACTTCGTGCCAGTTCTCCGCCCACTTCCGATTGGACCTATCCTGAATTGCCTTGTCGAAGTCGGCCGGGAACGTCGGGCATTCGCGATCAACATTGCCGGACATGGCGCTTACCTCGGCGCTTACTGTGAGAGCTACCGCGCGCTACCCGCACGTCAGGCGTACAGCGGCTCCTCGCCCATCTGCTCGCACTGCTCCTGCAGCATGAGCACCTGGCCTTTCCAGTAGTCGCTCGAGCCGAACCACGGAAAGTTGATCGGGAAGATCGGGTCTTCCCAGCGCCGTGCGAGCCAGGCGCTGTAGTGGATCAGTCGCAGCGTGCGAAGCGGTTCGATCAGCGCCAGCTCGCGCCGGTCGAACGAGCGGAATTGCTCATAGCCTTCGAGCAGGCCGCTCAACTGGCCGGTGCGCTGCGCCCGGTCGCCCGACAGCAGCATCCACAAATCCTGCACCGCGAAGCCGGTCCGAGCGTCGTCCAGGTCGACGAAGTGCGGGCCGCCGCCGGGGCGATCGGTCGGGGTCCACAGGATGTTGCCGGGGTGGCAATCGCCATGCAGCCGCAGGCTCTTGAACTCGCTGCCGAAGCGGCCTTGCGCATCCGTCGCGAGGGCAGTCTTGGCGATCATCTCGAGCGCCTCGTTGCACGTCGTTTCCCACAGGCGCTGTACGTCGAGCGGAATTTTCTCGTTCCCCAGCAACCAGTCGCGCGACGCCGTGCCGAAGCTCTGCAGGTCGAGCGCCGGGCGCGACTCGAAAGGCCGCTTGCCGCCGACCGTGTGGATGCGCGCGAGGAAGCGGCCGATCCATTCGAGCACTTCGAAATCGTCCAGCTCCGGCGGGCGTCCGCCGCGGTACGGGCTCACGCTGAAGGCGAAGCCGGCGTGCTGATGCAGCGTGGCGCCGTGCAGCTCGAGCGGTGCCACGGCGGGCACTTCGGCCGCGGTGAGCTCCGCAGAAAAGGCGTGCTCTTCAAGAATCTGCACTTCGCTCCAGCGGCCGGGCCGATAGAACTTGGCGACCACGGCGCTGCGGTCTTCGAGGTGGATCTGATAGACCCGGTTTTCATAGGAGCTGAGAGCCTGCAGCCGGCCGTCGCCATGCAGGTCGAGCGTGGCGAGCGCATCGAGCACGACGTCGGGTGTGAGCGCTTCGTAGGGATGGAGCGAGGGCTCTGAAGGGTTGGCGTCGGCGCCTGCTGGCGAGTGAGGTTGCATGAGGCATTGTCGTCCTCGCGGCGCCAGCAGAGGCCGACACATCAGGGTCGCTCGCAGGGCCAATGCAGCCCCGGGGCCGGGCGGCGAACCTACAGCGCCTTATGGAACGACAGCATGTGCCCCATGCGTGGATGGCTGCGGCCGCCCAGCACTTCGGCGTAAGCGGCTTGCACGGCCTCCGGCCCGTGATGCTGGTCGGGCACCAGCCACGGCGCAGCCGGGTCGGTCACCTGCGCGGTGAAGGCCTTCCACGCGGTCAGCAACTTCTCGCCCATCACCGCGGCGCCCCATTCGTCGGTGCGCTTCTTGATTTGAGCCGGTGCGAAGAACAGGGTGGCGCGAGGTCCGGGCAAGTTCTTTGCGCCTCCCAGGTGCTCGACGTGCGTGCCCCCTATCGAGCTGCTGAAGCGCAGGTTGACGAAGCGTGTGTGGACCGCCAGCCTGAACGCCGCGTTGCCTGCGAAGTCGACATACACGCATGAGGCATTGGCGGGAATCAGCTCCAGCTCGTCGTAGCCGACCACGCGGCTGTAGCAGCCCAGGCTCTCGCAGAACAGCTTGTTGCCGGGCGATGTCAGGCCGATCACTTCGATGCCGGGCCGCTGTGCCAGCTGAAAAGCCGTGCCGTAGGCGGTCTTGCTCGATGCACTTGACAGCAACACCGTGTCGGCGCCGAAGAAGTCGTTGTCCGCAAGGAAGTCGTCGATCAGCCACGAGGTGATGAAGAGCGGTCGCAGCAGCGCCTGGATGTCTTCGGTGTCTGCTGTGTAGAGCGGGTCGGCGCCGCATCGCATGTAGCGGTTGTAGACAGCATGCAATTCGCTCCGATGCGGGGCTGCGTCGGTGAAGCCATCGGGCCTGAGCCGGTCGGGTTGCAACACCACTTGGTCGGCCATCGGAAAGTAGCCGTACACGCGCTCGCCTACGGCGACGCCCGGATGCATCGACTGCGCGACGCTGCCAAAGCCCCAGACAGGAATGCGACCCCAGCCTTCTTCGCCGCTCGGGAAGAACTGCCAGTAGCTCATCGCATCACCGAAGGCGCCGTAGGTGATGTTGTTGGAGGTCAGCGCGAAGGTGTCGATCCGCACGCGGACCTGGCCATCGGCCAGCGGCGCCTCGCTGGAATTGCGCAGGCGTGTCGTGGCCAGGGTGTCTTTGCGGATCAGGAGGTCGGTGGTGCTCATCGGCAAACC
>NZ_JASJXG010000102.1:0-3722 GCF_035018765.1 Variovorax sp. RTB1 | reverse complement strand
ATTGTGGGCGTAGGAGTGGGGGTGGTCGTCCCCGTCCAGCAGCCTGACGTCGCGCCGCTCTCGCTGACGCTGACACGCCTCGGTCCGGAAGCAGTCGAAGTGGACTGGAGTGATGATCCCCGAGCGGCCAGTTTCCTTGTCATTCGCGATGGCTTCGACCTGGCGACGGTCACGTCCACATCACTCGTCGATAACTCGGTCATCTTCGACGAGACCTATTGTTATCAGGTGGAGGGGCACGACGCGTCAGGGCGGTTGGTCGCAGCCAGTAGCAACGGGTGCATCACGATCTTTCCTTGAGCGGAATTACGCTCGCCGGGGCCGAGGTGATGGCGGTGCGCCATGGCTGCGATGGCTTCGTTGTGATGAACCTGTGCCCGATCCGCACCAGCTCCTCGCACGACCTGCCCTGGTCGATCGGCGCGGACGCCTACCAGCGCAACATGCTCGAGCTCGTCAGGACGATCACGAGCGCCGCAGTCGCAACCGTTTGGGGTGATTGGGAAGACGCTGGTGTAAGAGACTACCTTGGGCGCGCACGCGAGGACCTCCTGGAACGGGTGGCGGACACTCGCGTGCTCTGGGTCGCGGGATAGAGGCGGGTGTTGAACGCACGGCTGTGCAGGGAACGCGTGCGAGATCAACAGCTTTTGCAACCGTCTGCTTCGGGCCCGTTGCACTCGGTCGGCAATCGTCTTGCGATGTCCCCTCTGAAGAGATTGCACGCATCGTCGAGCTTCAAAAAGCCCTTCGACTTCGATCATCAGCGCAGGTTTTATAGCGACTTGACGATTCGCACAAGTCAAAATTTGGTGATCGAGGATCGAGTCGCTTAATGGATGGCAACCGGAAAGCCCGATGTCGGTTGAATATGAGCGCCGGCAGTATTTGCCGCGCCGGATGAGTGCGACCGATCTTGCTGATCACCACCGCTCGCTCAACTAGGCTTGGTGCACTCCTTTTCAATGTATTCAAGCGCGGCCGGAAGTGCATCGCGGAACGTCATCCATTCATGGTCGCCGTCCACCACGCGTAATTCAACCTGCTTTGGCTGGATTTGATGCAGTCGCCAGTACAAATTTGCTGCCATTGGCGCAATACCCAGTCGGTCGTGGTCACCGGAAACTATCCACATTGGAACGCGAAAAGGTTGCGCCTTGTAAGTGTCGAGCTGTGACGCATAGTTGAGAGACTTCCATGTCTCAGGATCGAATTGCCCGTTGCGCACAAACTGCGGCGTTTGGCGCGACGCCGACGTTTCGGGCGGAAGCGGATCGTAAATCGCAGGACTGATAACTCCGGCTGCGCAAAACTTATCGGGGTTACGCAGCGACAAGTTCAGCGCTCCGTAGCCACCCATGGACAACCCGGCGATGGCGCGTCCACTGCGTTCACGCGAGACCCGGTATTTTTTCTCGACATAAGGCAGAAGGTCAGCCATTACAGCGGTGCCAGCTTTTTCAGCGGCGCCGTCTGTCCACCAAGACGCGCCGCCGGTGGTTGGCATCACCACCACGGAAGGGCGCATAAGTCCCCGTGCGACCAGCCCCTCGAGCGTTTCCTTCGCACCCAGCTTCAGTCGCCACTCGTTCTCATCGCCGCCGGCGCCATGCAGAAGATAGATGACCGGGTAACCTGTTGCGACACCGTTCGGATAGCCATCGGGCAAATAGACGGTAAAGGGTACGTCGCGTCCCAGTGCCGTGCTCGGTGCCTTGTCGGCGTAAATCTCTCCTGAAATCGCGGGCGCTGCGAGGGAGAAAGCCAACACACTCGCGCCGAATAAAGATGAAAAAAGCCCTCGGCCCACGAATTTAAAGCGGGAAATCGGGCTAACGCTAGTCATAGATTTAATCTCCAGATGCGATTGGGGAAGGTTGGCGGAATGGTTGCGCCGAGTCACTTATTATTGCTCTGATCGCGCAGGTGCCTGTCGCACCCCGGTCAATCGGCCTGCCGCTCGGCAGATGTCGGAATTCAGTCTGAACCAGTCGCTCGACCAAGCATTACGAACGGCTGCTTCTGGCCCAAACGCGGACCTTAGAGCCAGCGCGCGGCTGCGTCCGTCGCATCCATCTCGGCAGGTGTTCGCGAAGCCATCAGCGCGGCCGCAAGGTAGAAGCCGACCCCGGCCGTCAGAAGTTGGAGCACCTGACCGGAGGCCGGCACGAGATGCCACGGCAGGTTGAAAGCTATGAACGTCGCGAACCCAACAGACAGGCCAACATATGAGCCCTGACGATAGAGCGTCAGGGTCTGGCAAAGCAAGGGCACCGTGGTCTTGCGCTCGCCTCAAAGGCGCTGGAGCATTGACATCGTTACTTCCAGTCGAGATGAGGTTTGTAGGTCGCTTGCCTGCCACGGCGATCCTGCCACAAGGTCGAGCGACTGCTTTTGGCCCGCTAGCCGGTTATTTAATCAAAGGTTTGCGCAAGACCATATTGCGCCGGGTCACGCGAAAGCCACAGCTTTCATAGAGTCGTGCGGCGTCGTGTGCGTTGTCGGCGTCTACGCCCAACACGGACTCGCTCATGTCAGCATCGCTTTGTGCATGGAGTGCCTTGGCGATAAGGGCGCGCGCCAAGCCACGCCGACGCCATGGTGCGCCGACGCTGATAAATTCAGTTTCACCGCGCCGACGGTTCTGTGTCAGGTTCTGCTCTTCATTGATAAAGGGCTTGACCTGTCCGGCCACCCGCCCGCTCTCAACGTGCCATGCCACTTGCCAAAGGTGCGGCTGGAAAGTCGGCAGCGTGGTCCAGCGCTCAAAGTCGCCTGGCTTTGGCGGTGCGACGCCCCAGTGTCCTTGCAAAGCTTCCATGTGGGCATCGAAGATCGCGCGCAAATGATCCGGATGCACCGGATGCACCGGACGCAACTCGAAGCCCTCGGGCAGTGCTACATCAGGTATGTCAGCGAGCGTTTCTCGCTCCATGGGCAGAAAGTGGCGCACGGATACGTAGCCGGCCCTACGCAGCATTGCTACGCGGCTTATTTCGCCTTCGGTCACGAAAACGTGATGTACGGATACAGCTTCGTGATGGCGCGCAACATTACGTTGTCGCTCCTCGACCCAGCGCAACAATTCCGTGCCGAAGCCGCGACGTCTGAAGGCCGGATGTACGAAACCAACCTGCCCTTGAGCTAGCAAGCCGTTTTCGTCGATCCAGTGCGAGGTGCGCACGTAGCCCGCCAATTTGCCGTCTACCTCGGCCATCATGATGTCGCGAACGGGGTCGAAGTCAGTGAACCGGGCGTAGTCTTGACGTATGTGTTCAGGCGTTCGGACCCATCCCATGTTGTCGGTTGCAAACACTGCGATGGCCACATCGGCCATCGCTGGAAAATCCTCATCGCCGGCAAATGGCCGCAAGCAAAGGCCAGGTTGAAGGTTTTCCATTGGTTGTCCGGTTATGGCCCGAATGAATCGCCCCGGGATTGAACTGACCCCCAGAAGTTGGACGAACTTCAAAGGGTCTTATGGAGAAGTACAAAACGGATTTCAAGCTCCAGGTCGTCAATAGCTTTTTGGGCGGTGAAGGCGGCGCAAAGCTGTTGGCGCGTCGGTGGAACGTGCCCGAGGAGAAGATCCGTACCTGGGTGAGTCGTTACCGACTGCATGGCATGGACGGGTTGCGCCCTAAACGCAGCGCCTACAGTTCGGAATTCAAGCTGCAGGTTCTGTTACATCAGGACCGCGAACGACTGTCCAGCCGTCGGGT
>NZ_JASJXG010000101.1:0-3804 GCF_035018765.1 Variovorax sp. RTB1 | reverse complement strand
TTGGCTGATGGCTCGGCTGCGGCATACGGTGCTGGCCGATGTGCATGCCGCCGACGCGGCCCTGTGCGCATTGCTGCCTTCGCTCAACGAGCGCCGGTTCCAGAAGATCGAAGGCAGTCGCGCAAGCCTGTTCGCCGCGCTGGATGCGCCAACCCTGTCGGCCTTGCCGGCGCAACACTGGCAGTGGGCGACCTTCAAGACGGTGACCGTGCACATTGACTACCACGTGGAGATCGAAGGCCACCGCTACAGCGTGTCGCACTCGCTGGTCGGGTTGAAGCTGGAGGCGCGCATCACCGACGCCCTGGTGGAGGTGCTGCATCGCGGTGAGCGCGTGGCATGCCACGCACGCAACGCACACCGGGGTGGCTTCACGACGCTGGACGAACATATGCCGGCGGCCCATCGAGCGCACAAGGAGTGGACTCCCGAACGTCTGATCCATTGGGGCGCTGGCATCGGCGTGAGCACGGGGCGCTTCGTCACGCAACTGCTGCAACGCTTCTGCCATCCCGAGCATGGCTACCGCAGCTGCCTCGGGCTGCTCAGCCTGGCCAAGCGGTACGGCCCGCAGCGCGTGGAGGCGGCCTGCCTGCTGGCGCTCGAACTCGGCGCCGGGCAGTACCGCCACGTGCGCGACATCCTGGCCAATGGGCGCGACCTGATCGAGCGTCCTGCACCGGCACCCGAGTGGGTGTCCCCGGAGCACGACAACCTGCGCGGCGCTTCCTACTTCCACTGAACACTTCCACTGAACACGCACCCAAGGACTTCCACAATGATGATGAACAACACCCTCGCGCAGTTGCGTGACTTGAAGCTGGTGGGCATGGCCTCGGCGGTAGAGGAACAACTCTCGAGCAGCGCGAGCACGGGCCTGAGCTTCGAGGAACGGCTGGCGCTGATGGTCGACCGCGAGGTTCACCATCGCGACGACAAGCGTCGTGCAGCGCTCATGAAGAGGGCTGGCCTGAAGTACCCGCAGGCGTGCATCGAAGACGTCGACAGCAGACCCGGCCGGGGGTTCGAGCGCAGCGCGCTGATGAGTCTGGCGCTGTCGCGCTGGATCGAGGATGGCGCAGCGATCCTGGTCAGCGGCGCCACAGGCTCGGGCAAGTCGTGGCTGGCCTGTGCGCTGGCGCAGTACGCGTGCCGGCGCGGGCACTCGGCGCTGTATCTGCGGGTGCCCCGTCTGGCCGAGGATCTGCGTGTTCTGCATGGCAACGGCGGCTTCGGTCGCTGGCTGGCAGCAGTGGCGCGGACCGACGTTTTGCTGCTGGATGACTGGGGACTGGCAGCGCTGGATGGCCCGACGCGCGCCGACCTGATGGAGGTGATCGACGACCGCGCCGGATCGCGTCCGACGATCGTGACCAGCCAGTTGCCGGTGGAGCACTGGCATGCGTGGATTGGCGACGCGACGATCGCTGATGCCATCCTGGACCGGTTGCTGTCGCGCAGTCACCGGTTGAATCTGCAGGGCCAGTCGATGCGCTCGGGCAAGGTGACCACTTCGAACGCCGAAGACAGATCTAAAGAAATCATCGAAGCCGACACAGCCAATTAGCTCGGCTACATGCCCTTGCCAAACCTCACCACTGGAGCAGCTCGGCAACCCTCACATCCACTCTTCCTACAATCCAATTCCACGCAACTCAGCATCGACCACTCAAACCGGTCACGTTGCCGAAATCCTCGGTCACCTTCGCCGAAATACGCACCAACCGACGCGCCAACCGCATGAAGGTGCTCGTGCACGACGGCTTCGGCCTGTGGCTGTGCGCGCGCCGGCTGCACCAGGGCCATTTCGTTTGGCCGCATTTGACATCGACATCGATGTCAGTACCGGGCACGCCCGACGCACCACCATCCTTGACGCTGAGCCGCGCACAACTCGACGCCCTGGTGCTTGGCCTGCCCTGGCAGCGCCTCGCAGATGCAGGTGCCGGTGCGGGTGCAATCCACATCATCTGAGCTTGCGTTGCCACTGACTTTGCGCGGCAAGTTCATTGGCATCGCCCTGCAATCGGTGGCTGCCCCGATAGGCAAGAAGACGCCTGTGCGGCACCATCGAGGCCACGGTGAATGCGACCAAGATCAATGACCTCGATGGACTCGACGCAGTGCAACTGCGCGAAGTCTTGCGCGGCCTGATCGAACGCGCTGGCCATCAGCAACGCGTCATCGAAGCGCACGACCGGATCATCGCCACCAAGGATCGCGAGATCCACTTCAAGCAAACCAAGGTCGACCAACTCACCCACGAGATCGCCATGCTGCGGCGCTGGAAGTTCGCTGCGCGCAGCGAGCGCCTCAACGCCGGACAGCGCAGCTTGCTGGACGAAACCCTGGACGCCGACATCGCGGCCATCGAGCAGGAGCTCGAACAACTCGCTTCGGTGCCAGGCGCCGAGAAGACCAAACAAGTTGCGCGTCGCGCGCCACTGCCGGCGCACCTGCCACGCACCGAGGTTCACCACGAACCCCACTTGCGCGTGCGGCTGCGCGCTGCAGCGCATTGGCCAGGACATGGCCGAGCGACTTGACTACGTGCCCGGCGTCTTCACGGTCGAGCGCCACATTCGCGGCAAATGGGCCTGCACGACCTGCCAGACGCTGATGCAGGCACCAGTGCCTGCGCAGATCATTGACAAGGGCATCCCCACGGCCGGCCTGCTGGCCCAAGTGATGGTGGCCAAGTACGCTGATCACTTGCCGCTGTACCGTCAGGAGAGCATCTTCGGACGCGCCGGCTTCGCCATTCCGCGTTCCACGCTGGGTGCCTGGGTGGGCATGTGTGGGGTGCAGTTGCAGCCGCTGGTCGATGCGCTCAGGTCTGCAGTGCTCGCTCATCGCGTGCTGCACGCGGACGAGACGCCGGTGGCGATGCTCAAGCCGGGTCAGGGCAAGACGCATCGCGCCTACCTCTGGGCTTATGCGCCCGGAGCCTTCGAGGACTTGAGGGCGGTGATCTACGACTTCACCGAGAGCCGGGCGGGCTCACATGCCCGAGACTTCCTCGGGGACTGGCGCGGCAGCCTGGTGTGCGACGACTTCAGTGGCTACAAGGCCAGCTTCGCGCTGGGCGTGACGGAGGCGGGTTGCCTGGCGCATGCACGGCGCAAGTTCGTCGACCTGCAGGCAACGGGCAAGAGCCTGATCGCCGAGACGGCCGTGCGCTTCTTCGCACAACTCTACGAAGTGGAGCGCGAGGTGCGCGCGCTCGATGCGGACGAGCGCCAGTGCATCCGTCAAGTCCGGGCCCGACCGCTGGCCGATGCGTTGCATGCCTGGATGATCGCGCAACGCCAGCAGTTGCCCGAAGGCTCGGCCACGGCGCGCGCCATCGACTACAGCTTGAAGCGCTGGGTGGCGCTGACGCGCTACATCGATGATGGTCGCCTGCCGGCGGACAACAACTGGATCGAGAACCAGATCCGCCCGGTGGCCGTGGGACGCTCGAACTGGTTGTTCGCAGGCAGCTTGCGCGCGGGCCAGAGAGCCGCCGCGATCATGAGTCTGATCCAGTCGGCACGGCTCAACGGGCACGACCCGTACGCGTATCTGAAGGACGTGTTCATGCGGCTGCCGACGCAGCCGATGAGCCGCGTCGAGGAGTTGCTGCCGCATCGCTGGGCGCAGGTCGCGAACTGAACTGACGCAGGGCCAATACCTTCAGGGGTTCGCGTCAAGGTGTGTTTGCCGAGTGCTTACTATTCGACACCAATCTCAAGACTCTTCGATAGCCGACATTCTCAAATCGACTAAAGCGCGGAACAAAAAAAAGCCCAACCTTTCGGTTGG
>NZ_JASJXG010000100.1:0-3911 GCF_035018765.1 Variovorax sp. RTB1 | reverse complement strand
CATCCACGATGCCGGCTTCCATCCCCGGGTCAAAGTTCAACCGGCAGGGTGGGTCAAAGTTCAACCGGCGCCGACAGTGTGAAGCATCATCAGAGGCAAGAAACACCGCGATTCCTGCTACCTCTTCGGGCTCACCGGTGCATCGGGTTGGTGTGCGGGAGAGGACACGCCGTCGGGCGGCTTCATCTCCCATTGCGGCGTTCTTTGCAAGTTCGGTGAGGATCGTGCCGGGGCCGATCGCATTGACGCGTATGCCATATTCGACAAGGAGGGCTGGCCATCGCATGTAAGAAGGCTGTTCTGGCGTCAATCAATTGGGCGATTCAGCGCCGGAAATACGTGCAACGTATTCCTTCAAATAATCGCGACAAGCAGATCGCATCGTTACAGCCTCAACGGTCTTCTTCGATCTGAACGCGCATTTTGGTGCCCATTTGTCGCTCAATCGTCAGCCCGCCAAAGGCGACGCCATAGTTTGCCGATCCGGCAGAGGGTTCCTTCACTGAGCGAACCCTTTGCCACTCTTCGATCTGGTGACGGGTGGTACCCGTGTACACCCGGTCGCCGACTTGGAGTTGCTCGATAGCAATGTCTTTCACGATGCTCATGGTTTTGATCTTTCTGAATGCTTTGGTGTGGTGATGTCGCTGGACACAACTGTTATGTCACGACGGTCTTGTCCGCTGTGATCCGGCAAACGCAGGCGCTGCAGCGCAAGGAGACTGACTTGGCGACGTGCGCAGCACGGCCGTTCTGCATTTGTCGCGAAAGCAAAAGTGTTCCGCAAGGACGCGGCCGCTTGTGCACCCACCATGGCCATTCAGCGCCGATTGCGTTTGAATTGCAACCTCGCTCGTGGCAAGGCAATTCCTTGTACTGCGGCGGGGAATCAGGGATCGCTGGCCTGCACCTACCCGGTTAGCGAGGAGACAGTTAAAGGAGCCTAGCTGACAGGGCCGATTCGATCTTGTCGGCATCGCCCAGACCTTGCTGACGGCGCAGACTAGTGGTGAAGCTCCAATAGGTTGTATCCGGTGTTCATCCGGATCGGGTTTGAGAGACTGGAAGTCGCCGAACACCCAATCCACTCAGGAGGCTCAACCGGATGAACACCCATAAGCATGCCCGACTCACCTTTGCCCGCCGACTTGAGATGGTCAAGCAGATGACGCTGGAAGGCTTGGATGCTATGCGAGCTGCGGCCCTGCACGGCGTCACTGCGCCAACGGCCAGGAAGTAGCTCGGTCGCTACCTGGCAGGCGCACAAGCTGCCTTGGCAGATGCCTCTTCCACGCCCGTACGCTCGCCTAGGACCATTGATGCCGCCAAGGCATTGCTCATCGTCGAGCTGTGCGCAAACGTCGAATGCTGCAGGCTCGCATCGCACGCAGCGTGGGGGTCTCGGAGTCCACGGTCAGCCGCGTTCTGGCGCGGAAGGGCATGTCCAAGTTGAGCGACCTTGAGCCGCTCGGGCCGTCGTGCGCTACGAGAACGAGGCGCCCGGCGATCTGCTGCACACCGACACCAAGAAGCTCGGGCGCATCGTGCGGCCCAGCCACCGCTTCACAGGCAACCGACGCGACTCGGTCGATGGGCCAGGCTGGGAGACGCTGTTCGTGGCCATCGATGACCGCGCAAGATTGGCGTTCACCGCCATGCATCCTGACGAGAAGCAGGCACAGGCAGTCCTGTTTCTGCGCAATGCGGTGGCCTGTTACGCCCGCCTAGGCATCACCTTGCAGCCACTGCTGACGGACAACGGCTCAGCGTTCCGCTCGCGTGAGTTCAAGGAAACCTGCATCGAGCTGGGAATCAAGCACAGCTTCACGCGGCCTTACCGACCGCCCACCAACGGCAAGGCCGAGAGGTTCATCCAGTCCGCCTTGCGTGTGTGGGCCTACAGCTGCACGAACCAGAACTCAGCCCATCGAACCGATGCCCTGGCAAGCTGGCAGCACCACTACAACTGGCATCGCCCGCACAGCGGCATCGGCGGTGTCGCGCCTATGTCCAGACTCGACTCATCAAGAAATAACCTCTTGACGCTTCACATCTAGGGGCGTTTGATCAGTTCACCAGAGGCATTGGCGAATACCGGCAGTTCACCCGCATCTTGGTGCTGCCCATCGGCTGCGTCCATGTCGACCGGCGCAACACCACCGCCTGACCGCCGAGCAGTGCCGAATTGGAGGAGCGCATCAGCAAGGATTCCGCATGTCGCAAAAATGGAGCGGCTCCTTCAATGTCAAACGTTACGGCATCAGGGTATGCAGCGACCACGTCGATAGCAATACAGCCCTGGAACCTACTGACGGATGGGACGGAAAGCACGGGCGTTGAATCAAGCGTCATGTGGAAGGATTTGTGAACATCTCTGGGCGATCTTGATGTCTGGGGGTTGAGGCCCTACTGCAGGGTCGGAGACGAATGGCAAGCAGGCGTGAATTTGGTTGCCATACAACGCAGCGGCAGACCGGAGCCAACACTCCAAAGCCGTACCTATACGGCACACCTGGTGGGCGAATGTTGAGCCGAAATGGTCATGGATGCAATGGCCTCTTTGCGTGCGCTGCGACTTATCTCGATGTTCGTCGTGTCCATCTGCGGTTTGGTCAAGTGGCAGGCGGTCTTGCGCCGGGAAATAGTCGCAATCAAACGCGTTCACAGCCATCACTCTGTTGGCGCCGATCGTAAATTGAGCCACCGGGGATGCGGACAAGAACTTGGACCACATGAAAAAGGTTCATGTATTCCTATGAAGCTCGAATCCGAGCAGTCGAGCTTCACATCAAACTTGGCAAGCGAGTCGCCGAGACCATTTACCAGTTGGGTTACCCAACAGAGAACGCTCACAAGAGCTGGCACCGGGCGTGTGAGCAGCGCCCTGATCCGGGGCTGCCGATAGACACTGTTCACTACCCGCGAACACATTTGTGCGACACAAACAAAGAGGCCCTGTGTTTTCAAAGCACAGGGCCAGGTACTGAACCGAACAACGTTCGGAACCTCGACACGCGAGCAACGGACCCATCGCGTTTTTAACGGCTAAGGGCGCACCGCCATATATGTCGTGCGGCGTACACCTGTTGTAGAGATCTGGCCAGGCGGGTCCATTAAGACGAAAAGAAGCGAGTATCTTCGGCACTCGGACGCTTCGCCGTGCGCTCCGTGGTTTGCGACATTCGTCGCCCAGAGTCTGGAGGCGGCCAGGGACGCGCGGGCCGATTCGCTGCACGACGATGGCGCCTTGGCCACCGACATCGAAGAACATGGTCCGCAGCGTCCGCGCGGTTGAGGCTGAATCACCACCGGTCCGATCTTCCGGCGCGCGCTGGCGGGCGACCGCATGGGCGCGCCACTGGGCGCCGAAGGCGTGCGGTTCATCGTGAAGGCGCGTTTCGCGGCGGCGGGTCTGGAAGGCCGGTTTTCGGCGCACTCGCTGCGATCGGACTTTGTGACCGAGGCGGACCTGCGCGACATGCCCATCGGGGAAATGGCGGCCACGAGCGGGCTGCCGCAATCGACGTGCTGCCGAATGCTGTAGCGGCTGGAGATCGAGGGGCTCGTCGACCGGGATCCGCTCACGCGCAAGTACTTTCCTGGGCCACTGCTGCACGAGCTGGGCCTGCTCGCCCGCGCGCGCTACCAGCTCAGTGAGCTGTGCGATAACGCTCTCCATCGGCTGGCTGATCTAATGCAGGATACCGTTGCGAATTTCGGAGGAGCGTGACCGGTGGTTTCGGCATCGTGACCGATGATTTCGGGAACGTGACCAATGATTTCGGGAACGTGACCGGCGATTCCGGTGACGTGACCGAAGAGGTTTCGAGCCACATCTGACCGGTTGCACGGTCGGTGCTGACGTTGCGTATGAACCACCCGCTGGGCATAGCCTCGCGCCCTTTGAGGGC
>NZ_JASJXG010000099.1:0-3993 GCF_035018765.1 Variovorax sp. RTB1 | reverse complement strand
GCAACTCGCCAGTCAAGCCACCACGGTGGCGGCCTGACTTAAACCAATCAGCCTCCACGAATCCCGGGGCGATTCAGAAATCGACGACGCCATTGCTGTAATTGAAACCAAGCTCGGCAGCATTGAAGGCAAAGCGGGGCTTCGCTTTGATCTGGAAATCAAACTGAAAGAGCGCGAGCGCACCAAGTCTGCCCAAACTACTGCATCCAATGGCTTGGATGAGAAGTTGCGGACTCATGCCGCAGACAAGATCAAGAAGAACCGGCAGTACGGCAGCGTCGTTTACAACATTGACCACATTAGGCGAGACATTGCTTCTACGAAGAAGCCTGGTTTTGCTGCACTAGCCAGTGAGGAACAGGCCGGTAAGCTCACGCTGCTCAAGCAAGAAGCTCTCCCTGAGATCACGGGCGCGCTGGCGATCATTCTCAAATTGGAGTCCTTGACCGCCGCTGCTGAACCTCTGCTGTCCAAGGTAATAACTCCGACCAAAGCCATAGAGGAGCTTCTGAAAGACAGCGCCTTGCAACTATGGGTCAAGCAGGGGATGGGGCACCACCGCGAAAAACGGGACACCTGCGCTTTCTGCAGGCAGGATCTGCCGCACGATATTTGGGAAGTTTTGGACGAGCACTTCAGCAAAGAGTCGGGCGACTTGGAGGCGGCGTTGGATGCGGCTATCACGTCAGTGACTAGCGAAATCGGCACCATCGCAGAACACAACAGCTTCACGGGTGCCCAGTTCTACGGTGACGAGCGCACCAAGTTTGAAGCAAGCAGCAAGGCTCTCTTTGAGGCACTGGCCGTTTACAAGAAGGACCTAGAGGCGCTAAAGAAGGCGCTTGAGACCCGGAAGAACAACCTGTTCCAGCCGGTGTCCTTGAAAGCTCTAGCGCATGACACTGAAGAAATCGGGAAGTATGTAGCCGCGATCAATGCACTGATCGGCATAAGCAACGGCAAGACTTCCACACTGGAGAAGGACAAGACCGCTGCCAGAGATGCGCTTCGATTGGCTGACGTGTTCACGTTCGCTGATGCAATTTCTTACGACAACGAACTCGGCTGCATCGCCGCCCTGAAGACCGATGCAGAGACGGCGGGCACCGCCCATACCGATATCGAGAAAGAAATTCGATAGGCGGAAGCTGAAGTTCAGACATTGAGGGCCAAGCAAAAGGATGAGCGGAAGGGTGCCGAACGAGTCAACTCCCTGCTCACCAACTTCTTCGGTCATGACGGAATAAAGCTGGAGGCCCGGGACGGCGAGGATAAAGTCACTGTCAAGTTTGAGGTCACAAGGGACGGGAAGGCCGCTTATAACCTTAGCGAAGGAGAGTGCAGCCTTATTGCCTTCTGCTATTTCATGGCGAAGCTTGACGACCCAGAGAGCAAAGGAAAGGACTTGATCATCTACATCGATGATCCAATCTCAAGCCTGGACAGCAATCACATATTCTTCATGTTCAGCCTGATTGAAAGCTTAATAGCCAAACCAATCAAAAAAGACGGCGCAAACTCATATCGCTACAAGCAACTCTTCATATCCACACACAACTTGGATTTCCTGAAATACCTTAAGCGGCTGTCTATTCCATCGAAGAAGATCCAAGCAGGCGAAGGTAAGACCAAAAGTGTGAGCGATCATGAGCACTTCATGATTGAGCGAAATGGGGCTTCAAGCAATATCCTGCTTATGCCCTCGTATCTCCGAGACTACATCACAGAATTTCACTACCTTTTCCACCAAATCTACAAGTGCAAAGATCAAGCAGCATCAGCGGACAGTCACGAACCATTCTTCGGTTTCGGCAATAACCTGCGCAAGTTTCTTGAGGCTTTTCTGTTCTTCAAGTTCCCCTACCATGACGACAGGAGTGATGCATTTGAACGTATCAAGAAGTTCTTTGGCGAAGAGGAAGACACCGCTGTTGCCCTGGTAACCAGGCTCAACAACGAGTTCTCCCACCTTGAAGCTGTACCTGATCGCAGCTTCAAGCCTGTGGAGATTCCTGAGATCGCAAAGGTTGCGAACTATGTCCTAGACAAGATCTATGCCTCTGACAAGGTTCAATACAACGCTTTACTCAAGAGCATTGGGGAACCAGAGCGCACCCAATAGCAAAGGGGCCATTCGATCAAATTGACACTCGTCAACTACTAAAAAAAAAACAGGACGCACAGACATGCATGAAATCATCTGTCCACACTGCAGCAGAGCCTTCAAGATCGACGAAGCCGGATACGCCGACATCCTCAAACAGGTGCGCGATGGCGATTTTGACAAGCAGTTGCACGAGCGGCTGGAACTGGCCGAGCGGGAAAAGCGCGACGCGATTGCCTTGGCCGAGGCCAAAATCGCCAATGAGTTGCAAAAAGTCGCGGCAGTCAAAGACACGGAGATTCAGGCGCTGAAAGCCCAGCTTGACGTTGGCGAGGTGGCGAGCAAGCTGGAGTTGGCCGAGGCCTTGGGAACGGTAGAAAAGCAGCGCGATGCCATCTCCAACGCGTTGGCGCAGGCCAAGTTGGACCAACATGCGGCGCTCAAGCTGGCCGAGGCGCAGCTGGCCCATGAGGTGCAAGGCACTACGGCCCGAAAAGACGCGGAGATTCAGGCCTTGCAGGCCCAGCTCGCTGCCGCTGAGGTGGCCCGCAAGCTGGCGGTGGCGGAGGCTTTGGGCGAGGTCAGCAAACAGCGCGATCGGCTGGCGAACGAGCTGGAGCAAGTGCGCAGCGCGCAGCAAGCCGCCGCTCAGTTGGCCGAGGTCAAGCTAGCCCATGAGCTACAAGGGGCTGCCGCCAAAAAGGACGCCGAAATTCAAGCGCTGCACGCCAAGCTGGCGGCCGGCGAGGTGGCGCGCCAGTTGGCCGTGAATGAAGCCGTGGGTGTGGTCGCTCTGGAGCGCGACGAGTTGAAAAATGACCTCAACCTCATCACTGTGAAAAATCAGCTGGAAGAGAAAGCTACCAAGGAAAAATACGAGGTGCAGATCAAAGAGCGCGATGGCGCGATTGAGCGCCTGAAGGACATGAAAGCGCGGCTGTCGACCAAGATGGTCGGTGAAACCTTGGAGCAGCATTGCGAAATCGAGTTCAACCGCATCCGTGCTGCAGCCTTTCAGCGGGCGCATTTTGAGAAAGACAACGATGCCCGCACCGGAAGCAAGGGCGACTACATATTTCGTGACTCTGACGAGTCGGGCACCGAGATCGTCTCCATCATGTTTGAGATGAAGAACGAGAGCGATGAAACGGCGACTAAGAGAAGGAACGAAGATTTTCTGAAAGAGCTGGATAAGGACCGCACTGAAAAGGCGTGCGAGTACGCGGTGCTGGTGTCCCTGATTGAGCCGGAGAGCGAGTTGTACAACAGCGGCATCGTCGATGTCTCCCACCGCTATCCGAAGATGTACGTGGTGCGGCCGCAGTTCTTTGTGCCCCTGATCACGCTGCTGCGCAATGCCGCTTTGAACGCGATGAAGTACAAGTCCGAGCTGGCGCTGGTGCGTTCGCAGAACGTGGACATCACGAAGTTCGAAACCCATCTCGACGAATTCAAGACGGCGTTTGGGCGCAATTGGCGCTTGGCTTCTGAAGGTTTTGAAGAAGCCATCAAGCGCATCGACGATGCGATCAAGGACCTGGAAAAAACCAAGGAAGCGCTGCACAAGTCAGCGAACAATTTGCGACTCGCCAACGACAAGGCCGACGATCTGACGATCAAGAAGCTCACACGGGGCAACCCGACGATGGCGGCCAAGTTTGCGGAGCTGCCGGAGACCATCACTCCGACTGAGACGGAGTAGGACTCGCTCTGCTGCCCACCCTGCGCACGCATCTGGCCGACCTGCTGGCCCATTCCTGCTGCACGTAGAGGGCGTTGGCAAAGCCACACGTTACGCCGTGAACGTGCCGGGACGGTCTGCGCCTGCGCAAGCACGCGTTACAGTGCCCGACGGCTAAAAGGCCACTTGAACGCGGTTCAGATAAATC
>NZ_JASJXG010000098.1:0-4095 GCF_035018765.1 Variovorax sp. RTB1 | reverse complement strand
CTCCTGACTCCGCCTCCGCCCTCGCTCCCCCGGTCGACCCCGCCCGCCTGGTTGCCGACCTCGTCACGCTGCTGCGGCTCGAGCAGATCGATGCCGACCGCTTCATCGGCCAGAGCGAAGACATCGGCACGCCGCGCGTCTTCGGTGGCCAGGTGCTCGGCCAGTCGCTGATGGCGGCCTGCCGCACCGTCGGGGCAGATCGACCGGTGCACTCGCTGCACGCGTACTTTCTGCTGCCGGGCGACAAAAACGAATCGATCGAATATCTGGTCGACCGCGTGCGCGACGGGCGCAGCTTCACCACCCGGCGGGTCGTCGCGCAGCAGAAGGGCCGCACCATCTTCACCATGATGGCGTCGTTCCAGACTGTCGAGCCGGGTGCCTTTTCGCACCAGCTGACGATGCCTGAAGCACCGGCCCCCGAAACGCTGGTGAGCGATGCCGAGCTGCGGCGCGCCCTCGGCAACCGCGCACCGGCCGGCATGAACGACAAGTTCTTGCTGGAGCGGCCGATCGAGTTCCGCACCGTCGATGCGCCGGACCTGCTGACGCCCGAGCTGCGACCGGCCGAAGCGCTGGTGTGGATGCGTGCGCTCACGGAGCTGCCCGACGACCCGGCCCTGCACTGCGCGCTGCTGGCCTATGCGTCCGACCACGGCCTGCTGCGCGCCGCGCTCCTGCCGCACGGCCTGAGCTTCATGCAGGGTCGCCTTCGCCCGGCCAGCCTCGACCATGCGATGTGGTTCCATCGCGATTTCCGGCTCGACGACTGGTTGCTCTACGCCATCGATTCGCCGAGCGGCGGCGGGGCCCGCGGCCTGTGCCGCGGCGAGATCTTTTCGCGCGACGGCCGGCTGGTGGCGTCAGTCGCGCAAGAAGGAATGTTGCGCGTGGTCGATGCCGGCACACCGGTCGGCTGACCTGTCTTGAAGCCGGAAGGGTGCCAGTCGCGGGTTGAACCAGCGGCTTGAAACGGCCGCCTCAAGAGGCGGCCACAAGGCTCAGGGCCCGCGGGACTCGGAATCGGCGTGCGGCTTGCGTGTCGTGCGCACCGGCGGACGCCGGCCCACACGCCCCAGCAAGCGCGACAGCACCGGCGACCGCGGCACATCGCGAAAGAGCGGCGGCAGCGACAACGCCAGCAGCATCACCGCCAGCGGAACCACGCAGACGAAGCCGACGTACTTGAAGCCCAATGCGCCGACCGTTCCGCCCAGCACGAACATGCCGATCAGTCCACCCGCCGTGACCATGCGGGGCCGGTCGTAGTGCACGGCAGAAGCGGCATGGTGGCTGCGCCGGTTCCAGTACAGCATCTTGCCCAGCTCCATGCCCAGGTCGGTGATGTTGCCGGTCATGTGCGTGGTGCGGATGCTGCCGCCCGATGTCTTGGAAGCCACCGCGTTCTGCAGGCCCATCATGAAAGCCAGCAGCAGCACGGTGAGCGGCACCGCGAAAGGTGTCGACCAGGTCAGTGTGATGGCGCCCATCAGTCCGAAGGGGAACAGCAGCGCGGCTTCCAGCAGCAAGGGCAACGCATAGACGCTGTGCAGACGATGCTGCCGGCCCCAGTTCACCAGGATGGCGCAGACGGCGGCGCCGCTCATGAATGCCAGCACGGCGCCGAGCGCGTTGAGAAACAACTCGGTGTTGCCCAGCACCAGCCCGTCGGCCAGCTGCGACGCGAAGCCGGTCATGTGCGAGGTGTACATGTGCAGCACCAGAAAACCGCCTGCGTTGATGGCGCCGGCGTTGAAGGCGAGCAGCAACCCGAGCGCTCTGTTGCTGGCGGGCGAGCGGTGGCGGTCGGTGAGAAAACGCAGTCGGCGCATGGTGTCTGTACCCACGCTTATACGCCCCGCTGTACGTCAGAACCGGGCGGTGCTTGGCTTCTTAGTGGGCGTTGGAGAGTCGCGCACGCAGCGCGGCAACGGCGCTGTCGACCGTCGTGAGCACCGGTAGGCCCGACGCGTCTTCGCAGGCCGCGCGGGCACGCGCCATGCTGAACTGCGCCAGCGCGATGCGGGTGCAGCCCTTGTCGCGCAGCCATGCCGCCTGCTCGGCGATGAGCGCGTCGTGGCGGGCCCCGTCACCGGCGTCTAGCGCATCGAGTGCGCCTTCGGCCAGGGCCGTGTCGAGCGCGACATCGGGGCCGAACTCGGGCGGCATCGACACCAGCGTCGCGGCGAAGGTGGCGATCAGCCCGAGCTTGCCTATGCCGGCCCGGGCTTTGGCGACCATCGCCTCGTTCGGCTTCAAAACGGGGATGCCCGGATGCCGTGCCGCGACCGCTTCGATGCAGGGCCCGAACGCCGAGCAGGTGAACAGGATGCCGTCGGCGCCGGTCGATACGGCGTAGTCGCCGAGCGCCATGAAGCGCCGGTGCATCGCATCGTCCAGCCTGCTTGCACTGCGCGCGAGGTCGGCCGAGAGACTGTCGTCCATCAGATTCATGCGGATCGCCTCGGGCCAGTCGCGCACGAAAGCGTCGTTGATCGGGGCGACCGAATGGGCGAGTGCGTGGATGAGTGCGATGCGGGTCATGAGGCGGACGTTACACGCCCAGGTAGCGCGCCCACAGCGAACGATCGGCATCGAGCGCTGCCGAATCGCCCTGCCACACTGCGCGCCCGCGCTCCAGGATGATGTGCCGGTCGGCCAGCGGCAGCAGGCGCTGCACGTACTTGTCGACGACGAGGATCGCCTCGCCTTCTGCCTTGAGCGTCGCCAGGCAGCGCCAGATCTCCTCGCGGATGACCGGTGCGAGACCTTCGGTCGCTTCGTCGAGGATCAGGAGGCGCGGATGGGTCGACAGCGCCCGCGCGATCGCCAGCATCTGCTGCTCGCCGCCCGACAACTGGTTGCCGGCATTGCCCTTGCGTTCGGCCAGGCGAGGAAACAGTCCGTAGAGCGCCTCGATGGTCCAGCGCGGCGCGCCCGCCTGCTGGCCCGATTCGGTCGCACGCGGACGCGCGAAGGCGCGCAGGTGCTCGTCGACGCTCAGGTTGGGGAACACGTGGCGCCCCTCCGGAACGATGGCGATACCGCGGCGCGCGATGGCGTCGAGCCGTGTGCCGCCGATCTCGGCGCCGTCGAAACGCACGCTGCCGCGCAGCGGTGCGAGCGTGCCGGTGAGCACCTTGAGCAGCGTGCTCTTGCCCATGCCGTTGCGGCCCAACAGCGCCAGCACCTCGCCGGCGCGCACGGTCACATCGATGCCGAACAGCACCTGGCTCGCACCGTAGCCGGCTTCGATGGCGCTGCCTTCGAGCAGCGTCGTTCCGGAGATCGAGTCGGTCATGAATGCCCTTCCGCTTCGGTGCCGAGATACACCGCCTGAACATCCGGATGACCGCGCACTTCGTCGGCCGTGCCGGTCATCAGCACCTTGCCTTGCACCAGCACCGTCAGCCGGTCGGCCAGGCGGAACACCGCGTCCATGTCGTGCTCAATGAGCAGGATCGCCATGTCGGCGCGCAGTGAGTCGATGAGCCTCACCATGCGCGCGGATTCGTCCGGGCCCATGCCAGCCATCGGCTCGTCGAGCAGCAGCAGCTTGGGATTTGCGGCGAGTGCCAGCGCCACGTCGAGCGCCCGCTGCGCACCATGCGGCAAGGTGCCGGCGATGCGGTCGCGCTCGGCACCGAGCCCGACGCGATCGGCCAGCGCGATGGCGCGTTCCGTCAGCGCGGTTTCGTTGGAACGTGGCGCCATGAAGCGCAGGCTGCTGCCGGCGTGCGCCTGCGCTGCGAGCATCAGGTTGTCGTGCACCGTCTCTTTGGCGAACACCCGTGTCACCTGGAAGCAGCGCGACATGCCGGCCGACACGCGCTGATGATCGGTGAGCCGGGTGATGTCTTTTTCGTCGAGCAGGATGCGCCCGCCATCGGACTTCAGCAGGCCGGTGATGAGGTTGACCAGCGTGGTCTTGCCGGCGCCGTTCGGCCCGATCAGCGCATGCACTTCACCGCGCTCGACCGTCAGGTTGACATGGTCGGTCGCGACCAGTCCGCCGAAGCGTTTGACCAGTCCTTCAATGCGAAACAAGCTCATGACGCGTTACCCCCTCTCCCCTCGGGGGAGAGGGTGTAACGC
>NZ_JASJXG010000097.1:0-5041 GCF_035018765.1 Variovorax sp. RTB1 | reverse complement strand
ACCCCAAGGTGCGCATCGAGGCTTGCGTGGCGCGCAGCAGCGAGCTTCGCGAGCGGCTCGAACTCGGCCAGCTCGACTTGGCGCTAGCGTGGGACGCGGGCGACCAGCCGCTGTCGCCTCACGCCGAGCGCGTGGCGCGGCTTCCGTTGTTGTGGATCGGCCCGACGGCGCCCGAGCGGGTCGATGCCTCCTGGTGGACGGAACGCGAGCAACGCGGCCCCGGCGCGCGCCAGCCGAAGAGCAAGGAGCCGCTACCGCTCATCATGCTCGACGCGCCGTGCCCGTTGCGCGAGATCGTCGTCACCGCGCTCGACCGTGCCGGCCTGCCCTGGCGCCGGGCCTTCGGCAGTGCCAGCCTGGCTGCGCTGTGGGCCGCCACGTCGGCTGGACTGGGCCTAACCGTGCGCACGCCGTTCGGGCTGCCCTTGCATGTGCGCATGCTCGACCGAGCGGTGCTGTCGCTGCCAGCGCTGCCGCAGATCTCGCTTGTGCTGTATCGCGCGCAGGCCCATTCCGAGGCCCCGGTGAGCCGCTTGGCCACGCTGCTGCTGGAGGCGGTCCGCCAGCATGTGGCGCCCACAATTGCGCCCGAACGACCGAGGTAAGCGCTCTGCAATGTCCGCTTCCCGTCGGGTCGTAGGTCTGCAGGACGCGGTCGTACGTCACGATCGCGCCATATCGATCTTGAGGTCCAAAAACACCTCAAACGTAGCTGCTACATCGACCTTTCGCTCCCTCGTAACGGGCACCCATCATTGCCACACCGGCTGCTAAGCACGGCGAACGGCCTCACCTACTTAGTCGAGCATGAACGTAGCCGATTTGCTCGAACACCGGCGGTTGGCTGTATCTCGATCTCCTTCGATGCCCCGGTGCGTGCTTGCTAGCGTGCTTTGATGCGCTTTCTCGCCACCGCCGTGCTGAGCACGAAGCGATGGCTCTCATTGCCCGTCTCCACGATGTGGCAGTGGTGCGTGCGCCGGTCCAGCGGGATCGCCTTCGTCTTCGCGTCGCCGAACACGCTCGACCACTCGGCAACGTTCAGGTTCGTCGTGAATAGCACGCTGGTGTGCGCGTACAGCTTGGACAGCAGGTGGAACAGCTTGGCCCCGCCGGCCTGTCTGAACAGGGGGTCGTCTCGGAAAACGGAAAAATTCGTACGCTAGGCGGACCATAGAGGCCTGCCAGGCCCAACTGCAGCTCAACCTTGCCCTCTGTCCAGCGCCTCAATCACTTGCTGGATCGCGGCGGGGTCGAGAGCGATCCCCATATGGCCGACCTTTGGCACCGTACTTACCGCAATGTCCGGCCGAACCCCGTGAACCAGTGGCTCGAATTTATCTGCATAGAAGAACTCGTCATCGGCCCCTACCAGCAGTTCCGTGGGTTTGGTGATGTGACGCAGATTGTCAAGGTAATGCGCGTTATGTGTGAAATCCTCGCTGAGTCGATAGGAATAGAGCGGCGTCATCATGTTCCCCGGCGCTGCAGGCATGGCGAAGGCCAAAACCGGCAGCGACTCGAAACCATGAAGACCAAACCGGTCCAGAATGGTCAGCCCCACGTAGCGCGCCTTGAACGGTTTGGCAAGGCCGCCCGCTCCAGGGCGCACCGTGGGTGCATCACGCGCCAACAAGGGCGACAGAAACACATACCGGTCGAATAGCGCGCTATCCGGTCCGCCTGCAAAACGCAGCGCCAAGCCACCGCCGGCCGAATGCCCCAGCAGCGAGACGCTGGCGTCTGGCTGGGCCTGGTGCACAAAGCGTGTGAAGTCGGCCACATCGTCTTGCAGCTGGCCGATGTATGCGATGTCGCCGCTGGGCCCGGAGCCCCCGTGACCGCGCATGTCCGGCACGTAGACCGTGTATCCGGAAGCCTGAGCGGCCTTGGCCAACGCATGAAGCATGAAGCTGCTGCCAGCCGCGCCGTGCAGCATCACCACTGCTTTTTCGCCCTGGGCCGGGTAGACGCGATAGGCCAACGCGGCCCCGTCGCGCGCCCGAAACGATTGGAGCGGCGGCTGGTCGTGAAAATTGATCTTCTTAAAAGGCCCGTCGACGTCCGCAAGGGGAGGAGGCAAAGACGAGGTTCCAAAGGCAATCATCCCGGCCAAGGCGAGGGTGGCGAGGACGATGATGGCAACGATGAAGGCGAAAAGTCTTGTCGCGATTCGGGACGGTGTCATGTCAGAGGTGTTTCAAGGGATGGGTCAAAGCGGCTCGATGATGCCGACCGGCAACTCGAGCTGTACTGACAATGAGACGAATGGTGGCTGTGCGTGCTTGAAATGCATTCCTGCGGTGCCGGTCGCGACGGGATCTCCGGGCGACCATCGTTGTGCGGCATCACGACCGCCAGATTGATATCTCCTTGGCGTTGGACAAAGCCACGCATACTTCGCTCAACTTGATGCCAAGAATCAGAGCCAGCCACTTCGCGACGGTCTTCAGATCGTCTATGTTCATAGTTGCTTTACGACTCGGAGGGAGGTGACCGGTTTGGCCCGAAACTTGACGTTCGCGTCGCTGAGTTTCACTGCCCAGTAATCGACAGCAGTCACGGTTTCCCGATCCCAATATCGATCACCGTGCGCGGCGACTGTGAACGCATGCCGTCCTCCGCCAATTGATTGAGAGCGGGCCCGAGCGCATCCCTTTTGGGAAAGTGAGACGTTTGCCTGCGGGTGCAGGCGCGAAAGCAGATTTCGGGCAAGATCGTTTTGTGTCCAATCGTTTGGTGAATGCTCCGCAGATCATCCGCCGCCGCCCAATGGCGCGGTTGATGGCGATTTTCTTGGCTGCGCCCGTCGCGTTTTCACAAGCATCGCACGCCCAGAATGACGTAGAGCGCGAGCGCACCTTGCGGCGCACTACGACCGTAGGGCAGGAGGTACGCGTCTTTACATATACCGAGCACCGCTCGGACTGCAGCCAAGGACCACAGCCGAGCGTCAAAGTATTGACACCTCCAGCGCACGGCCAAGTCGCTATTCGCTACGCCTCTGTAGTACAGGGACGATCACGTTTTGGCGCCGTCGATTGCAGCGGTCTCACATTGATGGGGCAGGCGATCTGGTATCTGCCCGATGCGGCGTTCACCGGCACAGACAGCTTCGACTATGAGGTTGGGCAGGGGAACGGCGTCGCGCATGACACTGCGAAGGTCGAGGTCAGGCCCTGAGTGAGATCGTGCTACTCGATCAATTTGGGGCAATGTGACACACGACCGGTCTTGACCGATTGCGGCCTAAACGCCTAAGAAATTCTTGATCAACCACGACGCAGCCAGTGAAAAACCGATGGCAAAGGACGCGTTAATCGCCTCGCTTGTCTGCGCGCGTTGAATCTTGACCCCCAATCCGTAATTGCCATATTTAGCATCCTGAATCGCCCCGGCTTTGAACTGACCCCCAGAAGTTGGACGAACTTCAAGGAGTCCCATGGAGAAGTACGAGACAGAGTTCAAGCTCCAGGTCGTCAATAGCTTTCTAGAAGGTGAAGGCGGCGCAAAGCTGTTGGCGCGGCGGTGGAACGTGCCCGAGGAGAAGATCCGTACCTGGGTGAGTCGTTACCGACTGCACGGCATTGACGGGTTGCGCCCTAAACGCAGCGCCTACAGTTCGGAATTCAAGCTGCAGGTTCTGTCACATCAGAACCGTGAACGACTGTCGAGCCGGCGGGTAGCCGCCATCTATGACATCCGCAATCCGAACCAGGTTGTGGTCTGGAGACGCGACCTTGCTGAAGGCGACGCGCAAGATCTGGGGAACACCATGCCAAAGCCAGATACAAAGCCAGAACAACATTGCTCAGACACATCGCCCAAGGCCGTCCCCGATTCGGCGGACGCCTGCGCGAAGAGAGCGCGCGGCTGCGCGCGGAGGTCGCGTACTTAAAAATAGTGCACGCCTTGATCCGGGCGAAGAGATCAGTTGCGCCGACAAAGCGCGCTTTAACCTTACCCCTGGAATCCGTACCCCATCGCCGAGTTCATGAGCTGGCTTGCTGTGGCTGATTGGCAAGCCAGTCCCGCTCGAACTGCATCGGGCTGACATATGCCAGCGTCGAGTGCAGCCGGTCGCGGTTGTACCAGAGCGGCCAATCGATGGTTTCGTCCTTCGCCTCGCGCTGGGTCTTGAATCGTTTGCCGTGCAGCCGCTCCACCTTCAACGACCCGAAGAACGTCTCACTGCAAGCGTTGTCCCAGCAGTTGCCCTTTCGGCTCATCAAGCTGGTGATGCCGTACTCGGCCAGCATCGCCCTGAAGTCGTGGCTGGCGTACTGGGCGATGCTTGCGCATCGCGGGGTAACGAAAAGCATGAGCCGAAGAGGCAATTGCTTTGACAATGCTGTGATCGAAAGCTTCTTTGGCACCCTCAAGACGGAGTACTTCCACCTTGAAAAACTTGGCGACGTTGATGAGCTCGAAGCGGGCGTGAATGAATACATCTACTACTACAACCACGAGCGGATCAAGCTCCGATTGAAAGGGCTCAGCCCGGTGCAATACCGGTTGAGAAACACCGCCTGATCGGCGGGATCACAATGTCCACCTTCTGGGGGTCAGTTCAAAACCGAGGCGATTCACTACGTCGTTTGGGCTGGGCGATACCCGACTCCGAAATGGACCAAGGAAAGTCTTAAGGAAGGGTACGACGTGCCGAGTAAGTTTGTCGATGGCGTCGAACACTTCCACGCCGATGACATCCCCAACACTGGGTCACGACAGCGGTGCGCCCAGTTGGTTGCCCTCTTCAATCGAGTGCACGCATTTGCGGCGGCGGTCGCCTAGCGTTTGAGATGCTTCCCCCGCATGAACCGACCTGCAGGGAGCGGTCGTGGAAACCAACGCGGAAACCACAACTTGGAAACTTGGTCTTCCGCCGCGTACGCGCGCCAGTGCGCGCACGTACAAAACGGAGAACGGCGACCGCGGGGTATGTCGAGAGCTGAGGGATCCCATCTGAGGCACCTCCGCTATGACCCAAGAGGCACTTCAGCGCCCGCCAGCACCACCTCCACCGCCACCACCCCCGGCT
>NZ_JASJXG010000096.1:0-5209 GCF_035018765.1 Variovorax sp. RTB1 | reverse complement strand
GGTGAGAACTTGTTCGACTTGTTCATGGCTCAATCCTCTCAGAGTGTTGAGCCTCCTCAAAAACCGGGGCGATTCACAGGACAAAGGCAGCGAACTGACGCACTTCGGGCCGTAGCTTCCCCAGAATGCGGCTGCGTTGTTCCAGCTTGACCCCGAGGGACAGCACGGGGACCGTGGAGCCCGGAATGATTTCGCCGGTCTCGACGTTGACGTATTCAACGATCCTCTTGATTTGACCGGCCTTCGTCCGTTTGACCGTCAGGATGTCCATTACTGGAGACGTGTCGGTGTCGACTCGGTTCACTTTGATGGAACACGCGCAGGGCGTGCTGGTGCTGGTTCTGGTGCTGACGGAACGATGACGGGATCAGGGCGGCATGTATCGCAGCCCCAGCCCCCGAAGGTACAAAACGGGCGTGTGGTGTTCATGGGGTCCATTCGTGACAAAGCCCGCGCATGGCGGGCCTGTTGGGGTCGTGGGTGTTGGCGTGAGCCGGTGGGGCTCATGTCGCTACGCGATGTAGCGGCGTCGGGTGGCGACCTTCGGGCGGCGCTTTGGTGGGGGAGCTAGCTCAAGGCGCTTGCGTTCAATGCGGGCCTGAGCGACGGTGTCGCCGTAGGTCTCAGCCATGACGTGTTCGATGGACTGCCGGAATCCCAGGGTCACCGCGTCGACACCCAGGCCACGCTTGGCTGCTACGTCAGCGATGACGGCATTGATACGCTCTGTGGCGCGGGCGTTGCCAGGTCGGTGGTAGCAGTGCTGGGTGCGGTGTTCCACCTCTCGGTCAGCCTCAGAGTGGACGTGACGCAAGGCCGCCAGTGCAGCCTCGTGAGGCGCTGTGACACTGAAGGCACCCGTCTTGCGGATGCTTGGCAGGACCTCGCTCGTGACCCATCGCTTGAAGGCTTTTGCGGCTGGCAAGCGTGATCCGAGAATCAAGCAATAAAGCCCAGCTTCATTGACGATAGAAACGCTTTGCGGGCCACCAAGGGTCTGCACAGTCTGCAGCCCCTTGTCTTCGTCGTCGACAGTTCGGGTTGCCGCAGCGGTCTCGCTGTAGCCAAGGACCGCCGCCAGGTCAGCTGCGACAAACCACGGCTCCCCCGCGATGACAATAGAACGCACAGCTTCTGAATTGAAATTAAATGGAATGATGTTCATGGTTTGATCTGTTGAATGGGTTCGGCTTTCGGACTCTTTGGTTTCCCTGAGCTAATCCGGGCCTTGCTGTCGGCTTCGTGTTTGGCAATGCGCGGGGCAAGGTGGTCCCACAGGTCAACCCGGACACACAGCCCAGCGGCACTGACGCTGTAATCGGTTCCTTTGAGCCAGCCACGGCAGAGCAAGCGCTCCCCACACTCAAAGAAGACGCCTGCAACCGCTGCACTGAGTCCAAAGGATTCCAGGGCCGCGTGGTCCACAAGCCGTGAGTTCAGCAGGCCCGGACCAAAGGCCACAGCAGCGGGTGGCGGCGTCCAATAACTGACGGCCTCACGGGGCTTCGTGAAGTCGATGGGCGTCAGGCCACGAGTGATGCGGTCCTCATTGGTTGCCACCAGGACCAGCCTGCTGTGCTCGGCTTGGGCGTCCCGCTCGGCTTGAAGACGGGCCACTTTCGCCAGCTTCACTGCCTTCATGCGAAGCCCAGTTTTCACATATGCAGCCCGTTGGGCGGGTGACGCGGGCTTACCTGCCATGGTCACACCACTCGCCCATCCGCCAGGACCACACGGGTCTGCATGGCGGCTTCAGCCATCTGGTCGGCCCACGCCTCTCGCTCGGGCTGGGTCATGGAGTCGATGGGCTTGCGTACCGGGGCAGCACCTGCCACCAGCCGGCCATCGTGGGTCCAATAGGACTTGCCAGGTAGGTGAACGACTTGCATCACTGGTCGCGCCAGAAGTTGGGGTTGTTGGCGACACGGAATCGCTCGGCCTGCGCGGCGGCATGAATCTGTGACTCGTCCGGCAGTCGTGCTGCCGTGGTCAGCGTTGCCCGCTCTGCATTGCGATAGAAGGTCACCTTGTCTTCCACCAGTGCCTCCAGGTCCCGAGGTTTCCGGGTGCCTTCCTCGACGCCTTGGGCACAGATCAGCAAGTCACGGCGGTGTGGCTCGAATTCGGCCCCGTAGCCGGTGACGGCTTCACGCACCAAGGCGATGGTGGCGCTGCGGTCCAGCAATGCTGGCTCCAGGTCAGCGGCCATGGCTGCAAAGGTATTGGCGCGGTCCAGCTGTGGGGACGCGATGTAGCTGCCCGGCTTGGTGCCGGGTTGGTTGCCGATGGTGGTGGGCTGGGTGACTTGTTTCTTGGACATGGTAATTCTTAAATGGTGGAGGTGAAGCGGGAGATGGCACCCAGTGCGCTCATCTCATCAGCGGCGGCTTGGGCCTGTGCCGGTGTGCGGCCATTGAGGGCGTGGAACTGGATGTCTTCGTATGGCGTTGCCATGGCTTGAAGCTGTTCGTGGCTCACGTTGGCCTTGAACACGGTGGCGCCTTCGACATCCATGTCAGTGGTGATCGCACGTTCAAACTGAGCCCCGGTGAACAGAGCCTCACGGGCCACCATGCGCGAGCAATTCGCGCCCCGCAGGTTGGTGGATCGGAAGTCAGCGCGGTCAGCCTGCAGGCCCGTCAGGTCGACACCCAGGAATGACGCCTGAGCGAAACACGCGTCCATACCGATGGCGTTCTTCAGGGAGCCATGGAACACGGCGCGGTCAAACCGGCCTTTGGACAGCTTGGCGTCATCCATGCGGCCCATGAAGGTCGCGGACATCGCCAGGATGCCTTCCAGATAAGCGCCGGTCAGGTCGGCTTCAATCATGCGGAAGCTGAGGTCAACGCCGTCACGCACGGCTTGCTCGATGGCAGCACGGGGGCCACTGGGGGCCGGAAGATTCAAGGGGGAAGCGAAGGGGGTGGTGGAAACCAGGGTGAGCCAGGTGGTCATGTGTGTCTTTGCAAGGGAGGCCGGAATCCGTCCGGGGCGGTGTTGTTATGAAAGGGGGACGCGCAAAGAAAGACCGCCCCCAGCCGTGAAGCCAGGAGCGGTAAATGGTCCCTTGCGAGAACCCCAATGAAAAGGGAAGAGGGCGCCGCTGGGGCACCTTGCTATCAGTCGCGCTCGACGCCGAATGCTTGGGCGGCGTTGTCGCCTTTGACGACACGGAAGGTCCCGATGGCACTTAGCACCAGCATGGGATTCCGGCTGTCCAGTTGGGCGATGGTCTGGTAAGTCGCCGCTGCAGACTTGATCTGCACCTGTGCTTGACACATCAGGCCAAGGGGGCCAGTGCCGCTCAGGCTCAGGGTGGTGGAAGCGCCAGCCACCAGGGTGAAGTCGGCCGAGGTGTTGGCAGTGACTGCCGTGGCATTCAGTGCAGCCATCAGGTGACCGCGCCCAGTGGAATACCGGGCTTCACGTACAGCTTCGGCTCACCGTTGACGAACAGCGGTGAGCCAATCTTTGCTTGGTCCAGATCGTTCATTGCGACCTCGTAAACGGTCACCGGGACTCCCAGGACCGCTGCGTTCTCGGCGTCCAGCAGGATGGCCCTGACGTTGCCGCATTCACCCACGGCGGCGTGGGCCTTGATGGGTCCAGGAGCTGCGGGCTGGGTCGTCCCCAGGCGTGAATAGCTCTTTGATGTTGTCATGGTGTGTTGCGAAGGTGAGGTGCGTCGGTGACGGATCGAATGCGAAGAAGAATCCCCATGCGTGCGCGTGGGGGCAAAAGGAATCAAGTGGAGCGCTTGGCGGTCTTCGACATAGCAAGGAGGGCCTTGCGTCTCGTGCGCTGGTCCCGGCGCTTCGTCAGTGCCTTGGCGTTCACGGATTTCCAGCAGTCCTTGCAGACCAGCCGGTGGTGCGTGGAGTTGGAGCCCAGCGTGTAGAAGTCAAACAGGGGGCGGATTTGTCGGCACTGGCCCTTGCATAGCTGCGCGGCCGGCGCCGTGGTGGCGGTGTTCGTGGACATGGGTGTTCCTGCCGGCGGTGCCAGCAAATTGAATGCGAAAAAGGGGGACTGAGCGCATAGAGCGTCAGTCGGGCCGGGGTGCCAGTGCCGGGCGGTGAGCCGGGTGGTCTTGCGGACGAGCCAGCAGTCTTCGGGACTCCCGGGGTGACCTAGGTACCTGGGGTCTTCTACTCTCCACCACAATACTTTTCAGCCCTGAGTCATCGGCTGAAACTAGGGTCTTCATCCTGTAGGCGTTTAATCCCGGGCGGCCAATTCATCGGATGTAACTAGGGTCTTCATCCTGTGGCCGTTTACTCCCGGGTCGCCAGGTCATCGGCTGAAACTAGGGTCTTCATCCTGTAGTCAATTACTTTGGAGGCGGGGAAACAGGCTAGGTCTCACTCTCCCCTATCTTCATGATTGGCAGCCTTGGCGATGCGTTCCAGGGCGGCGTCGGCGGGCGCAGAGATGTCCAGGTCAGGGCTGGGAGCTTGGGTGGCTTGGGCGTCCCGGTGCTCCAGACGAATGTTCTTAGGGTGGGTGTGACCCGTCTTCGCTACTAGGGAAGACGCCCAGTTCTCTGCCAGCCACATGGCGTCAGAGCGGTCGCGGGCATCCATGTCGAACCCCTCGTTGGCGTACCAAGCACCAAAGGCTTGATTGGATGGGTACATGACCCGGCCTTCCAGCAACCCCCCGCCCACGTCGCGCCAGAGTTCCCGTTGCTCGGCGGCGGTGCGCTTGATGGTGGCCCAGGCTGCGGGGATATCTATCGCGGCGATAGATATCGTGGCCCAGGCTTGGCGGTCTGGAGGTCCCGGTAGTGCGCCATGACGTTCACCGGGTGGGTGTCGCCCGTTGTGAATTCAATTGACAACCAATGTTCGGCCATTTGCATGGCAGCAGCGCGGGTGCCTCGGGGGCTTGGGAGTCCCGGACCTGTGCGCGAATTTGATGCGGGTGAGTCATCCCAGGTGTGGACAGTGTCGACACCAACTCCCAGTTGGCAGCGAGCCACATGGCGCTCTGCTCCATGAGACTCATAGAGTAGGACATAGCCCACCAGCAGCATCGCCGGGGGCTTGGCGGTCTGGGGTCCCGGTGATGTGCTTGGATTTCCTTTGGGTCCGAGCATGTCGGCGTAATACTCCGACATGATTCCCAGTCGTAAGCGTCCCGTCACGGCATCTTGACGTCGCCCCAACGGCGATCGTTCACGTCAGCCCTGCGGTTTCCAGCAGTG
>NZ_JASJXG010000095.1:2500-5560 GCF_035018765.1 Variovorax sp. RTB1 | reverse complement strand
TCTCAAGACTCTTCGATAGCCGACATTCTCAAATCGACTAAAGCGCGGAACAAAAAAAAGCCCAACCTTTCGGTTGGGCTTTTTTAGGCTGTAAGAGCCTGACAATGACCTACTTTCACACGGGAACCCGCACTATCATCGGCGCTGACGCGTTTCACTTTCCTGTTCGGGATGGGAAGGAGTGGTACCACGTCGCTATGGTCATCAGGCATAACTGGTTGCCGTCTTGACGAATCAAGACAACGAATTCATAGAGTTTGGAATCAGCTTGAGCTTATTTTGAATGCGTCAACTTGGCATAACACCCTGATCGATTAGATCAAAGTTATAGGGTCAAGCCGCACGAGCAATTAGTATCAGTTAGCTTAACGCATTACTGCGCTTCCACACCTGACCTATCAACGTCCTGGTCTTGAACGACTCTTTAGGGGGCTCAAGGCCCCGGCAGATCTCATCTTGAAACGAGTTTCCCGCTTAGATGCTTTCAGCGGTTATCTCTTCCACACTTAGCTACTCGGCAATGCCACTGGCGTGACAACCGATACACCAGAGGTGTGTCCACTCCGGTCCTCTCGTACTAGGAGCAGGCTTCCTCAAATCTGCAGCGCCCACGGAAGATAGGGACCAAACTGTCTCACGACGTTTTAAACCCAGCTCACGTACCTCTTTAAATGGCGAACAGCCATACCCTTGGGACCGGCTACAGCCCCAGGATGAGATGAGCCGACATCGAGGTGCCAAACACCGCCGTCGATATGAACTCTTGGGCGGTATCAGCCTGTTATCCCCAGAGTACCTTTTATCCGTTGAGCGATGGCCCTTCCATACAGAACCACCGGATCACTATGTCCTGCTTTCGCATCTGCTCGACTTGTCAGTCTCGCAGTTAAGCACGCTTATGCCATTGCACTATCGTCACGATGTCCGACCGTAACTAGCGTACCTTCGAACTCCTCCGTTACGCTTTGGGAGGAGACCGCCCCAGTCAAACTGCCTACCATGCACTGTCCCCGATCCAGATAATGGACCTAGGTTAGAACCTCAAACACACCAGGGTGGTATTTCAACGTTGGCTCCACAAGATCTAGCGACCCTGCTTCAAAGCCTCCCACCTATCCTACACAGATCTGTTCAAAGTCCAATACAAAGCTACAGTAAAGGTTCATGGGGTCTTTCCGTCTTTCCGCGGGGAGATTGCATCATCACAAACATTTCAACTTCGCTGAGTCTCAGGAGGAGACAGTGTGGCCATCGTTACGCCATTCGTGCAGGTCGGAACTTACCCGACAAGGAATTTCGCTACCTTAGGACCGTTATAGTTACGGCCGCCGTTTACTGGGACTTCAATCAAGAGCTTGCACCCCATCATTTAATCTTCCAGCACCGGGCAGGCGTCACACCCTATACGTCCACTTTCGTGTTTGCAGAGTGCTGTGTTTTTAATAAACAGTCGCAGCCACCGATTTTTTGCAACCCATTCATGCTTCGTTGTTCACTACACACTAATAGGGCACACCTTCTTCCGAAGTTACGGTGTCAATTTGCCGAGTTCCTTCTCCTGAGTTCTCTCAAGCGCCTTAGAATACTCATCTCGCGCACCAGTGTCGGTTTGCGGTACGGTCGTTGTTAGCTGAAGCTTAGTGGCTTTTCCTGGAACCTCGTTCAGTTACTTCACGGGCAAGCCCGCTCGATCAATGGCCTCGGTATATGTGCACCGGATTTGCCTAATGCACGCCTACATCCATCTAAACCGACATATCCAACAGTCGGATAACCTATTAAGATCCGTCCCCACATCGCACTAACAATCGGTACAGGAATATTGACCTGTTTCCCATCAGCTACGCATCTCTGCCTCGCCTTAGGGGCCGACTCACTCTACGCCGATGAACGTTGCGTAGAAAACCTTGCGCTTACGGCGAGGGGGCTTTTCACCCCCTTTAACGCTACTCATGTCAGCATTCGCACTTCTGATACCTCCAGCGTGCTTTACAACACACCTTCACAGGCTTACAGAACGCTCTCCTACCACTTGCAATAAATTGCAAATCCGCAGCTTCGGTAACTGGCTTAGCCCCGTTACATCTTCCGCGCAGGACGACTCGATCAGTGAGCTATTACGCTTTCTTTAAATGATGGCTGCTTCTAAGCCAACATCCTGACTGTTTTAGCCTTCCCACTTCGTTTCCCACTTAGCCAATTTTAGGGACCTTAGCTGGCGGTCTGGGTTGTTTCCCTCTTGAGTCCGGACGTTAGCACCCGGTGCTCTGTCTCCCAAGCTGTACTCGTCGGTATTCGGAGTTTGCCTTGGTTTGGTAAATCGCCATGATCCCCTAGCCAAAACAGTGCTCTACCCCCGACGGTAATACTTGAGGCACTACCTAAATAGTTTTCGGAGAGAACCAGCTATTTCCAAGTTTGTTTAGCCTTTCACCCCTATCCACAGCTCATCCGCTAGTTTTGCAACACTAGTCGGTTCGGACCTCCAGTACCTGTTATGGCACCTTCATCCTGGCCATGGATAGATCACTTGGTTTCGGGTCTACACCCAGCGACTGATCGCCCTATTCGGACTCGATTTCTCTACGGCTTCCCTATTCGGTTAACCTTGCCACTGAATGTAAGTCGCTGACCCATTATACAAAAGGTACGCAGTCACCCCTTACGAGGCTCCTACTTTTTGTAAGCACGCGGTTTCAGGATCTATTTCACTCCCCTCCCGGGGTTCTTTTCGCCTTTCCCTCACGGTACTAGTTCACTATCGGTCAATGATGAGTATTTAGCCTTGGAGGATGGTCCCCCCATGTTCAGACAGGATTTCTCGTGTCCCGCCCTACTTGTCGTTAACTTAGTACCACACAGGTCATTTCACGTACGGGGCTATCACCCGCTATGGCCAGTCTTTCCAAACTGTTCCGTTATGTCTTGTGCTATCACTAACAGGCTTCTCCGATTTCGCTCGCCACTACTTTCGGAATCTCGGTTGATGTCTTTTCCTCGAGCTACTGAGATGTTTCAGTTCACCCGGTTCGCCTCGCATAGCTATGTATTCACTATGCG
>NZ_JASJXG010000094.1:0-5626 GCF_035018765.1 Variovorax sp. RTB1 | reverse complement strand
AGCATGGTCCACGGATATTCTGGAAGTTTTTCAGGTACCGTTTCGCCTTATGAATAATTTGCGCCACTTGGCGGTCTTTGTGAAGGAGCCCGAGCCGGGCACTTTTTATTGGACGCTTATCGAGAGCACTGGAGATGCTGGTCTCTGGTTTGATGTGCACACCGCCTCACAGCCATTTGCACACTGGATAGACGCATGGATGGCGGGAAATGATGAATTGCTGCGTCATGTGAGTCGGCCTTCAGAGGGGCCACTTTTGCATGAGACTCCGCGACACGGTTTGTCCACTTGACCGCGCCACGGTCTCCCGAAGATCCCCGGTGACCCTACAAGGCCACCACGGGTCCCAGGAGGCCTCGGGGCTGCGTAGCGGTACAGATCGCCTCTGGTGTCTGCGGCGTCTCGGAGGGGCTGTAAAGTCTTTTGGACGCCTCGGTCTCCCGATCCATTCGGACCCTCGCGGTACCGCTCAAGCCAGCCAGCACCGTATCCACGGACTGCACAGATATGGCAGTCATGTCGCGGCGGTTCCGGGTGGTTACGGCGCCATCCACGATGTTGAACATCATGGTGTCAAACCTGTCAGGGCTGGCCTTTGCTAGGTTGCAAGCGGCCAGGAGCAGTGGTACTCAGCCCACCAGCTTGCCCACGGTCACCACGGTAGTGCTGACTGGGTCGCCCTTGATTTTGGGCTTGGGACAGCGGTGGCGTTCGCCATCAGTCTCGAAAATGGGCCGGAGGTCGCTCTTGCTGCCCGACAACAGAACACGGACAGCGCTACTGACGGGGACTACGCCAGGCAGCATTGGCCTCGACCTCGGCGAAATGCTGCATAACTTTTAGAGTCGCAGCGGGGCTGTTGAGGAGCGTGAAATGCGCTTCGCAAGCTAAGACTTCTCGATGCTTTCGACTGTTCTCTTCTCTGCAAGTCGGAGGCAGTTTGCGCGTACCGGCCGCGTCCCTGCCGGGAGTTTTGCTTCAGTCAGTCCGCTACGTCGGGCTTTCGGTTTGCATCTCCTGAATCTCTCGCTTCAATCAGTTGAAGCAAAACATTGAAATCGACCGGCTTGACGACATGATGGTCGAAGCCAGATCTCAGCGCGTGTGCTCGGTTGATTGCACCATCGTAGCCCGTCAATGCAATCAGCGTCGGACCAGAAAACCCGGCGCCGCTTTTATGACGTATCCGTTCGGCAACTTCGTACCCGTTCATCACCGGCAGTCCGATGTCGCACACCACAATCTCCGACCGTTGTTCTGAATATTTAAGCAAAGCGCCCGGACCATCGAAAGCGAACTCGACCTCGTAGCCTGAGATCTGCAGCAGCATGACCAACATTTCGTTCGCGTCGACGTTGTCGTCAACTACAAGAATGCGAGCAGGCACGAAAGTGGGTTTTGGCAAATGCTCAGGCGCAGCTTCTTCTACGTAATTCAAACGCGGAAGAACCACTGTGAATTCGCTGCCCATGCCGAGCCCGTCGCTGCGCACCTCCACGGTTCCTCCATGTCGCTCCACCATGCCTCGCACGACCGTCAATCCAATACCCAGCCCGCCTTGACTGCGACTGAGCGAACGTTCTTCTTGTCCAAACAACTCGAAGATGTGAGCCAGCGACTCCTGCGCAATCCCGCTTCCGTTGTCCGTGACCTTAAGCACGACCGATTCACCATACGACCTCGCGCTCACTGAGATCGCACCACCGTAAGGCGTGTACTTGGATGCGTTGTGCAAGAGGTTGCCGACGATCTGCGCGAGGCGGGTCAAGTCACCATCCACATAGATAGGGGTGACCGGCATGTCCAGCGTAAGTTCCTGATGTTGCGAGTCAATGAGCATGCGGTAAATTTCAACCGCCTGATCGACAAATTCACGGACGCTCGTTGGCCGCCGTTGCAAAGTAACCTTGCCGCTTGTCACTCTCGATGCATCCAGCAAATCATCAAGCAGCCTGGCCATATGGTCCACTTGCCGGCCGACGACCTCGCGGATCTTTTTCAGGCGAGGGTCAACAGTTTCAAGCCGCTCCAGCAATGCAACCGCGGTTCTGATCGGTGCCAAAGGATTGCGAAGTTCGTGAGCCAACATCGCAAGGAACTCGTCTTGCTGAAGCTTCGTCTTGCGTGCCGCTTCACTCGATTCTTCAGCGGCCAGCGTGGCCATAACCAGATGCGCATTGGCTTCACGAATATCGTCACGTTGCTTCGCGGATGCGGATGCTACTGCTTCGCGAACTTCAAGTGCGCCTTCACGTTCAGCCAGCGTTCGCATGGGCTGCATCGCTGATGGCCCTTGCAAAAGCGCGGCGTCAGACTCTTGGTCGGCGGCATCCGCGCCACCGGTGTCACTGGGTTGAGTTGGCATGCGGCTCGGTTTCTTTCTCAAGCCGGCTTCCGCGCTTCAAGCTGGCCGCGGGTGGCCCGTCAGCATGGCGTCCATGTCCGGCGTTGGCTGCCCGATGACGATACCAGCATCCGTAATGTCGTAGGGGCGAAGTTCGTGGCTGTGAGCGCTGTTTCGTATTTTCACCACCGCCATCACGCGACGAAGTTGACCTTTCAGTTCGACATACCGCTGCACGATGATTGCGTCCGTCAGGAATGCGGCACCATAGGGACTGAATCGAAGATCGGTATATCGATCTTCCAATTCGGAAATCAGCAATACGGCCACACCCATGCCCGTAAGGACAGCGATCATGCGATGCAGCGACTCGCGAAAATCTTCTCGGAAGCTGGCTGCCAGTGCAAGCTCGAACCCGGAAAGAGAATCGACGACAACGCGTGTCGCTCCCGTTTTTTCGATCAATTGCGTCAACGCATAAAGTGTCTCGTCGATTGACAAGTCCAGCGCGCGAGTGTCGATCATGCACACGTCTCCACTGGCAATCAATTCGTCGAGTCGGAGCTTGCGCGAGCGGGTCGGGCTTTTCTCGAACGCCGCAATCACGCCTTTCTCTCCCGCCCGCGCACCTTCTGCCAGAAAGGCCGCAGCGAGCTGCGACTTACCGGAGCCTGAAGGGCCCGCGACCAGCAGCGAATAACCAGAGGGGAGACCACCACCCATCAAGTCGTCCAGCAGGGGAACCCCCATGGAAAGGCGGGCCGGAGCCACGCCAACCGTGCTCGCAGCATCACCGGGCGGCTTCGGGTTGGGTGCAATCGTGCGAGGGAAAATCTGCACCCCATCGTCGCTGATGCGAAAGGTGTGCAGTCCGGGAACCGTCGCTTGTCCACGCATCTTCATTACCTGAATCTTGCGCACCATCGAGTTGCGCTCGACGCTTTGGGCCATCCAAAGAATGCCGTCTGCAACGGTAAAAATTGGATCGGTCTCGCTGTTGGGCACCGAGTATTCCCCGATCAGAAATGTCGTCGCCCGCCATGTTGTCAACAGCATCCCCAAGCGCTGTACGAAATGTTGCAGTTCCATATCGTCCTTGCCCGCGCTTCGCGCAGTTTGGACTACAGAGCGAAACGAATCGACCATCACCAGTGCAGGCTCGAAGCGTTCGACTTCTTCAACGATACGTTTGAGGACCTTGCCGTAATCCCCGGCCACGATTTCGTCAGCAAGATTGATGAAGCGAATCGACTCGTTGACCTTGGCTGCATCGAAGAAGCTGTACTGCTGCTGGTAACGCAGCATTTTTAACGGCGGCTCGCCGAGCACGGTGAAGAAAATGGCTCGGTGCTGTGGGTTGGCGAGTGCGAACATGATCTGATGCGCCAGCGTCGTCTTGCCCGACCCAGGCGCCCCGGCGATCAGGTTGAACGAGAACTCCGGCAAGCCGCCGCCCAAAAGTGCATCTAAGCCCGGTACACCGGTCGCCAATCGTTTGATCACAACCTTATCAATCATCTAATGTCCTCCGTAGAAATCTGATCAAACGCGGGTGTGCCCCAGGCCGATCTCAGCATCCGGGTCGTCAAGGGCTCACCGATCAAGGATTTGAGGTGATCTGTCAAAGCGAACAGCAGGGTTTTGCCAGCGAACAATGCCTGCTCGGGCGTACGTGCTCCAAGATCAGCTCGTAGAGCAAGAAGCATTGACTCGGATAGCGCCGCTGCACGCGGTACCGCCCATTCAACTTCGGATTGCGTGCGATGCATGGCATGGGAGCACAGCGCTGCCGCTGCCTGCGCTCCGACCAGCAAGCTAAGCTCAGCGTGAAGTAACCGCAGGCTTGCGACTACGCCGTCAGCTATGAGCCCAGGGTCGGTCACGTCACCAGCGCGAAATGCAATGGCTTGCTCGATGATGTCGTCCTGCATGACCTTCTATTGTTGCCTGACCGGATTCTTGCATACGGCGTTTCGTCAAAAGTAAGCCCCCGCCGTAAAAAAGAGAGCGGGCCGCACTCGTCCGAACAGATCCCGAATCTTGTTGGCTGATCCTGAGGGGTCGGATTGATACGGCCTTCGGCTGAGGCGGCGAGTTGAAGTACACCACATCAGCTGTGTGCGCCTGCAGCGGGCTGTGCAGACTGCAGAGATTGCAAAACTCGATTTGCCAGCCGATTCCGATGCGTGACTGGCTTACGGTTTCATGCGCATGCAGGTACACCTCCTCGTACTTGATCGATCGCCACAGCCGCTCGATGAACACGTTGTCTCGTCAACAGCCCATGCCGTCCATCGACATGCGGATGCCTTCATCCGTGAGCAGCCCGGTGAAGGTCGCATTCGTAAATTGCTTGCCCTGGCCGATGTTGAGTATGTCGGGTGTCCCACATCTTTGCTCCAATCTTCACAGGCAAGATCCTCGCCCTTGGGAGCAGTTTCCACCCTTATCAGATTTTTCAGATTTTCGGGGCCAGCTCTGTCATGGCGACTGGCGCCGATGCTAGGAGGCGATAGCCGGTCGGCGCTTCATGCCATGCATTCTTCGATGACTGGTAGGTCAGTACCTTGATGGCTCACCCTAAGGTCAGCTTGGCTGTCTCTGTATTGATGGCGTAAGGGCGCCGCAGGCGACCGGCCGAGGAATGCCCAACGGTCGCAGGGAACACCTGAAGCGATGGGCTCATCCCTGCGGTCGTTGGGTGACTTCCGTGAATTGCTGGGCGACCTCAAAGCAAAGCCATAGCCTCTCTACGTAAGTATTCGGGAAAGAGACAACAATCCAGCACTGGCGCGGGTTTGCGGACGGTCGAACTGAGTGAGCCGCTCATTTCCGGCAGTGTTCGGGCGTACCACTCTGAGCGTTCGGCTTCCATGACGGTGTCCAGATTGGCTACTTCAGAGGCGACCAGAAGCGTGGGGCCTGTGCGCTTTTCCACGCTGTTGATCGGATCGAAGTTGCGCTGTCGGAGACCTTGATAAAGAGCAGCCGCCTGCTCGTCTTCGCTCAGGTGATCGAGGGCGGTGCCCCCCGTCCGTTGGAACAATCGCCCAAGGAGGTGCGTACTGTGCAGGACCTTGGCGTCCATCAGGGTCTTGATATACCGGCGCACGTTGCCCGGGCGCTTACCGTGAAGGCCGGCATACCAGTTGCACAGTTCCTCAGCGCCAGGCGTGATGCCCCGGCGCTTGTTTGCAAAGCGCAGGTGAATCGCCCCGGGATTCGTGGAGGCTGATTGGTTTAAGTCAGGCCGCCACCGTGGTGGCTTGACTGGCGAGTTGC
>NZ_JASJXG010000093.1:0-6559 GCF_035018765.1 Variovorax sp. RTB1 | reverse complement strand
GGCCTCACTTGCGGTGCAGGCGGTGGCGGAGGAGGAGGTGGAGGCGGTGCCGGGGTAGGTGGAGGCGTCGGCGTCGGCGGTGTCACCGGCGTCGGCGGAGCGGAGAGCCGCGGCGCCGCTTGTTGCACGGTCGACGACCACAGTTCCGCTTCGACCGCATCGTCCTCGGCTTCACGTTTCCAGTGCACCCCCCAGGTCAGCGCCGCGATCAGCAGCGCATGCGCGATGAGCGCCAGGATGACGGCGCGCGGGGTGCCGCGCTGCGGCGGCGGTGCGAACTCGGGACGATCGGCAGCGAGCGACATGCGCTTACTTGCCCCTGGCCGGCGCCGCGCCGGTGCCGGTGGTCGTGACCGACAGGCCGACGCGCTCGATGCCGATCTTCTTCAGCTCGTTCATGGCGCGGACCACGGTGTCGTACTTGACCGTCTTGTCGGCACTGATGACGACCGGCCGCTGGTCGTCGCCGCCTTGCGCTGCCTTGGCGGCCGCTCCGATCTGCGTCATGGGCAACGAAGTTCCGCCGGTGCCGGTCGACGGGTCTTTCTTGATCTGCACTTCGTCGTCGCTCTTGATGACGATCTCGATCGGCTTGTCGGGCTGCTTGTTGGCGCGGTCGACCGTCGGCAGGTTGATGACGCTGGGGGTGATGAGCGGCGCGGTCACCATGAAGATGATCAGCAGCACCAGCATCACGTCGATGAACGGGACCATGTTGATCTCGTTGATGGTGCGGCGTCCGCGGCCGCGTGACGATACGGCAGCCATGCTCAGCGCCCTGCAGTGGCCGAGACCGCGGCGGTCGCCGGATTGACGTTGGCCGACAGGTTGCGCTGCAGGATGTTCGAGAACTCCTCGATGTACGTCTCGAGAGCGATGGCGATCTTGTCGATCTCGCGTGCGAAGCGGTTGTAGCTCACGACGGCCGGGATGGCGGCGAAGAGGCCGATCGCGGTCGCGACCAGTGCTTCTGCGATGCCGGGTGCCACGGTGGCCAACGTCACCTGCGTGAGCGCAGCCAGTCCGGTGAAGGCATGCATGATTCCCCACACTGTGCCGAAGAGCCCGACGTAGGGGGAGACCGAGCCGACCGTCGCGAGGAACGACAGGTTTTGTTCGGCCGCATCGAGTTCACGCTGAAAGCTGGCCCGCATCGCGCGGCGGGCGCCGTCGAGCAGCGTGCCGGCATCGGTCACATGGCGCTCCCGGAGCTTCTGGTATTCGCGCATGCCTGACGCAAAGATGCGTTCCATCGGCCCCGCGAGCTTGGCGTTTTGCGCGGCCGAAGCAAAGAGTTCGTTCAGGCTGGTGCCCGACCAGAACTCGCGTTCGAATTCGTCGTTGAGCGCGCGCATCCGCTTCAGCGCAAAGAACTTGCGGAAGATCGCGGCCCAGCTGGAGATCGAAACGATCACGAGCAGCAGCACGACCAGTTGCACCACGAAACTCGCGTGGATGAGGAGATTGATGATCGACAGGTCTTGGTTCATGGCTTGGATGGTTCTTCAATGGAGCCGATGGAGTGCTCGAGGGTTCCCGAAACGTGTGCCGGAATGCGCGCGGGGCGCAATGTGGCGGCGTCCACCCAGCCGATGCGGATCGTGCCTTCGCAGAGCAAAAGTCCTTGCTCTGATTTTGATAGCACGCGCTGGCCGATTATCAAGGACGCTGAGCCCATCTGCCGCGCTTCGGCTGTAACGAGCAGTTCATCGTCGAGGCGGGCCGGGCGGTGGTATTTCAACGTGGTCTCGCTGACGACAAACTGGCCGCCGGTTTCTGCGCGCAAGGCATGCTGCGAGATGCCGAGCGAACGCAGCCATTCGGTGCGCGCGCGTTCCATGAACTTCAGGTAATTGGCATAGAACACGATGCCGCCCGCATCGGTGTCTTCCCAATACACCCGAATCGGAAACGCGAAGCTCATCGGGCCAAGGCCTTCAGCCGTTCGACGGCTTCCTGCAGATGCGCCATCGAACTCGCTGTGGAGAAACGCACGAAGCGGCTGGTCTCTGCGGTCCCGAAATCGCGGCCTGGCGTCACCGCCACGTGCGCCCGCTTCATGGTCTCGAAGGCGAAATCCCAGCTGCCCTCGATGCCGAGCTTCTTCGCGAAAGAGGTGCAGTCGGCCCAGGCGTAAAACGCGCCATCAGGCATGACGGGCACGGTCAGCCCGAGCGCGTTGAGCTGCGGAATGAACCAGTCGCGGCGCGCCTTGAACTCAGCACGGCGCCGCTCGTACTCGGCGATGCTTTCGGCTTCGAAGCAGGCCAGCGCCGCATGTTGCGAGATGGTGTTGGCGCAGATGAAGAGGTTTTGCGCGAGCCGCTCGATCACTGGCACGAGGGCGTCGGGCACCACCAGCCAGCCGAGCCGCCAGCCGGTCATGTTGAAGTACTTGCTGAAGCTGTTGATGCTGATGACCTGGTCGTCGATGGCGAGCGCGGTCTGGCCGAATTTCGCGTCGTAAGACAAGCCGAGATAGATCTCGTCGATCAGCGTGATGCCGCCGCGCCGTGTCACCACCTCGTGAATGCGGCGCAGCTCATCCGGAGCGATCGAGGTGCCCGTCGGGTTCGATGGCGACGCGAGCAATACACCGCGCGTCTTGTCGGTCCAGTGGGCTTCGACCTTGTCGGCGGTGAGCTGAAAACGCTCGGCTGCCGTGGTCGGCACGAGTACGGCTTTGCCGTCGGCTGCGCTGACGAAATGGCGGTTGCACGGATAGCTGGGGTCGGGCAGCAGGATCTCGTCGCCCGCCTCGATCAACGCCAGGCAAGCCAGCTGCAGCGCCGCCGAAGCGCCGGCCGTCACGACGATACGGCGCGCCGGTACATCGACGCCGAAGCGCTCTGTGTACCAAGCGCTGATGCGCTCGCGCAGTGCATCGAGGCCGGTCGCTTGCGTGTATTGCGTGGTGCCGTCGTGGATGGCGCGAGCGGCCGCTTCCTGCACCAGCGGCGGTGCGGTGAAGTCCGGCTCGCCGATGTTCAGGAAGATCATCGGCCGATCGGTGTGCGCGACTTCGCGGGCAAGGGCAGACGCGGCCTTCGCCACCTCCATGACGTAGAACGGCTCGATGCGCTCGGCGCGCGACGAAATCTTCATCTCTTTACTTGGCCTTGCCGGTCAGCCGGTCTGCTTCGACCTCGGCACTGCGAAGCTGTGGCGCCAAGCCATTGAGCACGGCGTTGACGTACTTGTGGCCGTCGGTGCCGCCGAATTCCTTGGTCAGTTCTATGCATTCGTTCAGCACCACGCGCCAGGGCACGTCGAGGCAATTCTGGAACTCGTAAACGCCGATCCACATGACTGCATGTTCGATCGGCGAGATGCGTTCCATTTCGCGGTCGAGCAAGGGAAGAATCAGCACGTCGAGTTGCGCCGCGCCCTCGATGCAACCGTGCAGCAGCGCGTCGTAGTGCGCCGAGTCGGCCTTGTGAAAGCCGGCCAGATCGCGTGTGAAAGCGTCGATGTCGGCCGCATCGTTCTTGCCCACGATGTACTGGTAGAGGGCCTGCAAGGCGAACTCGCGCGCACGGCTTCGGCTCGACTTGGCCGAAGCTTTGCGAACGCCCGTGGCGGTGAGGCCGGTGCGAATTTGTTTGGGCGGGCCGGTCTTGGCGATCGCGTCTTTGGTGGTGTCTTCGGTCATGAAAGTGTGGCTAGCAGTTGCGCCATTTCGACGGCGACACGGGCCGCATCGCGACCTTTGTCGGTCTGGCGGGCCACGGCTTGTGCGAGGTCTTCGGTGGTGAGAATGGCGTTGGCGATGGGCAGGCGGTAGTCGAGCGCGACGCGGCTCACGCTGGCGCCCGACTCGTTGGCGACCAGCTCGAAGTGGTATGTCTCGCCGCGGATGATGCAGCCGAGTGCGACCAGCGCGTGATAACCACCGCGCTCGGCCAGCGCCTGCAGTGCAATCGGCACTTCGAGTGCGCCGGGCACTTGCACATGGTCGATGTCTTTTGCGGCGACGCCGAGCGCTTCGAGTTCGGCGAGGCAAGCCTGCGCGAGCGCGTCGGTAACGTCCGCATTGAAGCGCGCCTGCACGATGCCGATGCGCAAGCCGGTGCCTTCGAGCGGGGTCCCCGCTCCTTTGTTCGAACCTTGCATGTCGTCAGTCTTTCGAGATGTAGCCCGCAATTTCCAGGCCGTAGCCGGCGGCCATGCTCGGCATGCGGCGTGGCGTGCCGAGCAGGTTCATTTTGCGGACGCCGCATTCGCGCAGGATCTGCGCGCCGATGCCGTAGCTGCGCAAGTCCATGCGGCCGCGCTCGGGCGCTTGCGCCGGGCGCGCGGTGCCGTCGAACTGGGCCAGCAAGTCAGCGCCGGATTCACCGCAGTTCAAGAGCACGGCCACGCCTTTGCCTTCGGCAGCGATGTGCGAAAGGCTCGAGTCAAGGCCCCATGAATGCAGCGAGCGGTTGACCTCGAGCGCGTCGAGCACCGAGAGCGGCTCGTGCACGCGCACGTCGACGGTATCTTCCGGCGACCAGCTTCCGCGGACCAGCGCCAGATGCACGCCGCCGCTGGGCTTGTCGGTGAAAGCGTGTGCGGTGAACACACCCCAAGCCGTCTGGATTTCGCGAACACCTACCTTTTTGACAAGCGATTCGGTGCGGCTGCGGTGCTCGATCAAGGCGGCAATGGTGCCGATCTTGATGCCGTGCTCAGCTGCGAACAGTTGCAGGTCGGGCAGGCGCGCCATCGTGCCGTCTTCGTTCATGACTTCGCAGATGACCGAAGCGGGCGAGCAGCCGGCCATCGCTGCCAGATCGCAGCCGGCTTCGGTGTGCCCCGCGCGCATGAGCACACCGCCATCCACCGCCTGGAGCGGAAAGATGTGGCCCGGTTGCACCAGGTCTGCCGCCACCGCTTTGCGCGCAACGGCCGCCTGCACGGTGCGGGCGCGGTCGGCGGCCGAGATGCCGGTGGTCACGCCTTCGGCCGCTTCGATCGACACGGTGAACGCGGTCGAGTGCTTGGCGCCGTTGCGCGACACCATCGGCGGCAATTGCAGGCGTTCGCACATCTCGCGCGACAACGTCAGGCAGATCAAGCCGCGAGCGTGGCGCGCCATGAAATTGATCGACTCCGCCGTGATGTGGTCGGCCGCGATGACGATGTCGCCTTCGTTCTCGCGATCTTCTTCATCGACCAGGATCACCATGCGGCCGGCACGCAGGTCTTCGACGATTTCTTCGATGGGCGAGATTGGCGCGGTGACGCGACCACTGCGCGAAGCGGTGATCGGCGATACAGACGAAATCGACGTGACGGAGGCGTTCATGGCTTGTCTTTCTTGTTCGGGATGGAGAGGGCGCCCGCTTGCAGCATGCGCTCGACGTAGCGGGCGACGGTGTCGACCTCGAGGTTGACGTTGCTGCCGGCGCGCAAGTTGCCTAGCCCAGTGTTCTCGACCGTGTGCGGTATCAGGTTGATGCTGATCTCGCTGCCGTCCGGAACGTCTTCGAGAACAAGATCGGTCACTGTGTTGACGGTCAGGCTGACACCGTTGACGGTGATCGAGCCTTTGTACGCAAGGAAGCGTGCGAGTGCTTGCGGCGCGACGATTCGGAGTTCCCAGCTTTCGCCGATCTCCGCGAAGTAGCTCACCCTGCCGATGCCATCGACGTGGCCCGAGACGATGTGGCCGCCCAGCCGGTCGTTGGCCCGCAAGGCTTTTTCGAGGTTGACGGCGCCGTCGGGCACGGAAAGACCGGCGGTCTTGTCGAGAGATTCAGCGGAAATATCGATGCTGAACTGCAGTTGCGCCGCGTCGAGCGACGTGACGGTCATGCAGGCGCCGTTGAGCGCGATGCTGTCGCCGAGGCCCACGTCGTCCAGGTAACCTGGAGGCGTCGCAATGCTGAGCCGCTTGCCGTGGGATGAAGAGCTTCCGAGGTCGTGGACTGCGGCGATGCGCCCCACGCCGGTAATGATTCCGGTGAACATTGGTGGATTTTCGCAGAACGCGCGGCCTGCGTTCGCCAGATGCGCAAGAACGGCGCCAAAAGGGCCGCCGGAAGGACGCTAGAACGCGTCTTTGCCGGTCACTCGCGCGACGATCCGGAGGTCGGGGCCAATCAACTCCACCGAGCGGAATTCCAGAGGCAATGCGCCCGTCAGCGACGTCAGCGAACCGCCGGCATGGGTGTGGCTGGCCATACCGAAGCCGCTGCCGACGAACTTGGGCGCGAGATAGACCACAAATTCGTCGACCAGGCCTTCTCGGATAAGCGAGCCGTTGAGCTTGTGGCCGGCCTCGACGTGCAGTTCGTTGACTTCGCGCATCGCGAGGTCTTTCAGCAGGGCAGCGAGATCGACTTTGCCCTGCGCGTTCGGCAGGCAGGTGATGGTGGCACCGCGCGCTTCCAGTGCCGCTGCCTTGGCTTCATCACGGGCCGCAGCGTAGATCCACACATGACGTGCAGCTTCAAAAATATGTGCGTCGGGTGACGTCTGAAGATGGCTGTCGACCACGACCAGCGGAGGCTGACGTTCTGTGTCGACCAGCCGTACGTCGAGACGCGGGTTGTCCTCGAGCACGGTGCCCACA
>NZ_JASJXG010000092.1:0-7022 GCF_035018765.1 Variovorax sp. RTB1 | reverse complement strand
ACAGGCTCCCGACCATGCCTGCGAAGGGGCAACCCGTAGGGGCGCTTCGTCGGTGATCGCGGTAAGTGAGGTACGAAGGGGTTTCTCGATCTAGCGAGGCCCTGCCGTGCCTGGAAGGCACATCCACGATCATCAGATGAGGTTGTTCATGAAGCTCAGACTCTCCAAGACGCTGCCGACCGCGGCGGCGCAGGCGGCCATCAGCGTGGCCAGCGCGTACCGTATCGAGCACGATCCGCGGCTGCCCTCGACCAAGAAGGCTCATCGTGAGCGACGGCGTCCCGACCCGCTTGCCAACATCTTCGACGCCGAAGTCGTACCCCTGCTCGAGGCGGCTCCAGGCATCCGCCCGGTGGCCGTATTCGACGAGTTGAGACGGCGCCACGTCGAACTCGACCCGAGCGTTCGTCGAACCCTCGAACGCCGTATCCGTTCATGGCGCGCGCTTCATGGGCAGGAGCGGGACGTGATGTTCCGCCAGGTTCATGAAGCCGGTCGCATGGGGTTGTCCGACTTCACCGAGATGCGCGACCTCGGGGTCACGGTGCTGGGAGTTGCGCTGGATCACCGCCTCTACCACTTCAGGCTGGTGTGCTCGGGCTTCGAGCATGCGCACGTCATCCTGGGCGGCGAGAGCTACGTCGCGTTGGCCTAAGGCCTGCAGAACGCGCTATGGGCGCTGGGTGGTGCGCCACGCGAGCACCGCAGCGACAGCCTGTCGGCGGCGTTCCGCAATCTGGACGCCGACGCGCGCGAGGACTTGACCTCGCGCTACGACGCCTTGTGCGCGCATTATCTGATGCAGCCGACGCGCAACAACCGCGGTGTCGCTCACGAGAACGGCTCCATCGAGAGCGCGCATGGGCATCTCAAGATGCGCGGTAAATGATGCGCTGCTGCTGCGCGGTACTGTCGAGTTCGTCGACCTGACCGCCTACCGCAGCTTCATCGACGAGATCGTCAGCCGCAAGAACGCCCGCAATGGCAAGCGCATCGACGCCGAACGCGCGCTGTTGCAGCCGCTACCGCCGGCGCGAACCTGCGACTATGAGGAGACGTTCGTCTATGTCACCTCCTCTGGCGGCTTCACGCTGCGCAAGGTCTTCTACACCGTGCCGTCGCGGCCGATCGGCCATCGGCTGCGGGTACGGCTTTACGACGACCGGCTCGAGTTGCTGCTGGGCGCGACGCAGCTCATGACGCTGGAGCGTGGGCGCGGCGGTGCCAACGGCAAGCATTGCCACGTCGTCGACTACCACCACGTCATCCATGCGCTTCGACGCAAGCCGATGGCGCTGCTCAGTCTGGTCTACCGTGACCAGCTGTTCCCCAGGGATGTGTACCGACTGACGTTCGAGTTCCTGCGGGAACACCTGGCCGAGCGCGTCGCCTGCAAGACGATGGTCGCACTGCTGAGTCTGGCGACGACCGATCGTGCGAGGTCCAGCTGGCAGGCGTGCTGGCAGACGATCTCGATCACCGACGCTTGCCCGACCTCAACGCTCTGCTGGTGCGCTTCGCCCCAGACCCAGCGCGCTTGCCGGAGGTCACGGTACGACTGGCACCGCTGAGCTCCTACGATGTCCTGATGGGCTCGGCCACGGAGGTCATGGCATGAATGAGCACTTCGATGCCTCGCGGCTGACGCTGCTGCTGTCCGAACTGCGGCTGCCGGCCACCAAGCAGATGTGGCCGGTCTTCGCTGAGCAATCAGACAAGGAAGGATGGCCGGCCGCACGGCTGCTCACAGTGCTCGCCGAGAACGAACTGGCCGAGCGGGACCGGCGGCGCATCGAGCGCCATCTGGCCGAGGCCAAGCTGCTGCCGGGCAAGACGCTGGACAACTTCGACTTCAACGCCGTGCCGATGGTCTCCAAGGCACAGGTAATGGCGCTGTGCGCGGGCGACGAGTGGCTGCGCAATGGCTCCAACGTTCTTCTGCTGGGACCACCAGGCGGAGGCAAGTCGCACTTGTCGTCGGCTATCGGTCTGGCCTTACTGGAGAAGGGGTGGCGGGTGCTGTTCGCACGCACGTCCGACCTCGTTCAGCGTTTGCAGGCGGCGCGTCGCGAGCTGGCACTCGAAGCGGCGCTCACCCGACTTGACCACTTCGATGTGCTGATCCTCGATGACCTAGCCTACGTCACCAAGGACGAGGCCGAAACGTCGGCCCTGTTCGAACTGATCAGCACGCGCTACGAACGACGCTCGATGATCATCACGGCCAACCAGCCCTTCGGAGAATGGGGCAAGGTATTCCAGGATCCCGCCATGACGCTGGCCGCTGTCGACCGGCTCGTTCATCACTCTACGATCTTCGAGATGAACGTCGAGAGCTACCGCAGGCGCACCGCCATCGAACGTAAACAAATCGGCGCCGGGCGCCCGGCCAGCTATGCGACACCGAAGAACGTCGGCGTTCCCAAGCCCAGCGACATTCAACCGTCAGCCTAAAACCGGTCCGCGACAATCAAACCTCGGGCATCATCGCAAAGCCGCGACATCCTTCTCATCCAGACTGTCGCGCGCCTCTCAGATGGATTGACGCGCCACACGAAATTGTTAAAACTCGGTCCCGCATCTCCGTTCATCAGACAGTCCGGGCACCAACTGGCAGCCAACTGAGATTTTAAAAATGCGCTCGCCATCGGACCTGCGAGTCCCAGCCTACGAGGCCTTTGGCGGAGCCGTTCCCAGCATGCTGGTCACCTTGCTGTGACGGATCGCTGCCGACTGGTAGTAGCCCTGGAATGTTGCCACGGTGCGGTGCCCGTCATGGCCATGGCCTCGCCGATCGGCATGTCACGCAGACCCGCCTCCGTCACAAAGCCCGAGCGCAGCGAGTGCGCCGAGAACCGACCGTCCAGGCCTGCGGCTGCGATTAAAGCCATCAGCGACGCGCAACTTTGACGAAGAGGCCTGGACATCGGTCTCACTTCTACTTTCCGAAATCGTCAGAGCCTTGCTGCGTACGGCCTTGCTCCGGACGAGGCGAGCGAGCCACATGCGAAGTCACACATTTACCGTCGCGTTTGAAACGAAATTCTTTTTCTCTGCGTGATTGCAGCGATCTATGTTTCATCAGGCACTGCCCTTCAAGCACCTTCTTCCTCATTGTTCGCGCGTCCTCAATTGCTGAGCGCACAGTAAGCGTTATGCATGAGCTCAAAGTTGGAGTCGACCTGGAGGATGGGCGCTGCCAATACCTTGTCAAGCTGCGGCGACATATTTTTCGAACCTAGCTTGACGAAGATTTCGCTCGATTTTCGAGAATAGAAGATAGAAAGCAAGGACCATGAACGCTGCGAAGATCGCGCCCGCCACCAGCATCAGGAAGTAAGCCTGCTGTTTCGATGCTGCCACTCTTAGCTGTTCAGCCTCTTCCTCGCTCTCGTAGCGCGCCTGCTCGGCGGCGTCGGCTTTTTGCTTTTGCGCTTTGACGGCGTCCCAGGCGCGTAGATGGAAGCGGAGGGTCGGCATGAAGATCCGCATCTTCAGATCTCGTGCCCAGCTCACGATAGTTTCATCCTTTAGCGCAGCGCATGTAAAAGCCAAAGTGGATTTGACCCATGCATCGCCTCGCTGCGGGCTTCGCGCGTAGTTTTCAACTTGAGCCCGAAGTGCCTCCACTTTTTGCGCTGTCACCGCATTGCCCTCGTCCTCGATAACGGCATCTACGCGCTTTGCGAAATCCAACGAGCAGCGATATAGCGCGGTCGTTTCCTCGAGGTACTTCAGTGAGTTTGGCACCACGCCGGCCGGCCGCTCGGGCCCCGGGTCGTCTTTCTTGTTTTCTTCCTGCAGTGCCTTCTTGAGGTCGTCAATGGTGATCTCCTTTTCGGGAGCAAGAACGACTGGCGCCGGTTTCGCCGGCGCCTGCAAATATTTGTATAGGGCCGTTCCCAAGAACACCATCGCACCGAGCAAAGCCAGCGTCATGAGGCAGAGCATGGCAATGCGAAAGAGTTTTAGCAGCAGTTCTTCCACCGCGTCGAGCTTATTGTTCATGTCAAAGATCCATTGAAGATTGCGCCCGAACGGGTTGCTTTTTCAGTTTTTCTGCTGCGGCTTTCTGCGCGGCAAGACGGTCCGCGGCGGCCTTGGAAGCCGCGGTTTCGGCAATGACCCGATCGGTAGCAGCTTTGTCGGCCGCCGCGCGCGCAATGGCAAGTTTGGTCGCCTGCTCGTCCGCTGCAATTTTTTCTGCAGTCAGCTTTTGCTGCGTCTGCTCTGCGGCGCTCTGGTCAACGGCACTCTTTGACTTATCCGCTGGTTGTTGCGGCGACGGTGGGGATCGCGCTGGCAGGCCACCCGCTAGCGCCTTGTCCAGGGCGCGGCTTTGCTCAGACTGCGCCGAAGCAGGCGTTGCTTCTTGCAATCTTGCGGGAGGAACTCGCCCTAGTGGCTTCACGGCCGGCAATGGCCGAGCCGACGCACGGTTGTCCGCGAGTTCTGAGGCAGCCTGTTTCGCGGCCGCGGGCAAGTCTTCCACCAAGCGTTCGGCGTTGTCGCGCTTCACCGCTTGCTCTCGCTCGGCCTGCAACCTGCCCGCGGCAGCTTTGCGTTCATCATCGATGCGTCGCAGATTCGCTGCGACATCCGCCTGCGCCATGGTCGTGTTGGTCAAGACGAATCGGCAATCGCGAAGCTTTTTTGACTGGTTTGGAATGGCGTTGGCCGCGGCGGGATCCATTCGGCCGTCAACAGATATCTCTTTCGCATTGACTTGCCCTTCAGCCTGATATGCCCAAGTTTTCGTCGGGTCGTCCAATCGCTGACCACTGCCGTGGAGATTGATCCGTCCACTGTTGTCAATCGCACCGCTAAAAATCTCGAGCACCGTCGCACTTTCGCGACGGCCGATGACCTGTCCATTTGTCACCTCCAAATTCAGAGACCCGGTGAAACCTTCTGGACTGGAAGACTGAATTGCAATGCGACCGCAGGTGAGCGTACCCGCCCATGCGCCGTCATAGGACCCAGGCATTGGAGGTACCAAAGGAAGTGCTGGTACGACGGAGGCGGTGCCGGCCACCAACGGGAAGTCAACTTGGCAGCGCGAGTAGACAAGGTTGCCGTCCTTGGAACTGATGGTCGCGGTACCAGCTATGGCCGCCGTGCCGATTGCCAGAGACGCGTCGGTTTTCCAGTCGAGCTGCAATGTCCCGATGTTCACGTTGCGCGTGCCACCGTAGCCGCTGAACTGCAGACTATTGCCGCTGGCCGAGGTCTTGATCGACTCGCGCGTGTTGCCCTCGTCGCGAGTCCACGTGATCGAGTTCCCTTCGACCGTCAACCGGACCGGCGCTTGCCAAGCGGTACGGTTGCGGTTTTCAGCCGTTGGTTCACAACGCATTGAGCCGGCGTACCGACCATCGGAAACCGTTGCTGCCAATGCACCGCCAGTCATCCCTGACAAACAGAGCGCGATGAGCCAACTATTCAGCCTCATGCGTGGCCTTTCCCGCTCACCACCAACCCGTGTCGTTGAGTACGACTTTTTTGTAATAGTCGAGGTTCGCACGCGTGGCGAAGAGTACGGGCATCACGAGGCCGGACGTCGCACCGACTGCGCCGCCGATAGCTTGCATGATGACGACAGCGACTACGGACACCGCAACGATCGCAAATCCTTTCTTGCCCATGCCCTTGCTGAGGTAGTAGAAAACACCAAAGAACATCGCCCAAAAATTGAAAAGCAATCCTGCACGCTGTCCAAACGTCAGTTCACGAACCCTTGGCATTTCCGCGCCGCCGGCCTTTTCGATCAGCGCGAATCGATATCCCCAGGGCGGGGGGAAAATGACTGGCGGCTGTGCGGCAGTGGCAATCGTCAGGGCGAGAGCTTCAAGGCCAGGGGGGGTCATATCGGGCGATATGCCGGCCAGCGCAGGTACGGTGACGGCCAGCGTGGCTGGCGATCCGCAATATCCGCAGAAAGCAATGGCTTTCTCGGAGGTAGCCCCGCAATTTTGACATTTCATTGGCGTGCGTCTTTTATGTTTTTGGCCGGCGAGCTTCACGACTGGACGTTGCGAGGCCGCGGCGCAGCACGCATCAACGGCCAGTCCGAAGCTCACGGGGTCTGGAGTGAAGCCTTGACGATAGGAGATGTCAGAAGCTTCTGGGACATGCGACGCAGCGACGGGTTGCTTTCGTCCAACGCCACTTTCTCGAACCACTCACGACTCTTTTGCTGGCTGCCAGCAAACTGGTACGTGAGCAAGAACGATGCATAGGCGGCCTGCTCCTGGTTCTGCGTCAGAAATGCGAGGCCAAGGTTGTACCAGGCAGATGAACGCGACGGATTGAGGTAGAGCGCTCGCAACAGTGCGTCCTGTGCCTCCTGGCCTCGACCGGCCTTCACCAAGGCATAGCCCAGGTTGGTGGCGATTTCCTCATCGCTCTCGTCCGCGATCGACGCGGCCGTGAAGCTCGCGACGGCACGTGGCAAATCCGGCCGCGCACTGGCGGCCAAGCCATCCTCATTCTGGGGACGAGCCATCTTCCGGTCACCGCGTGCGGGCCTTGGCATCGCACGGATCGCCGCACTCTCGGTCAGTGCCAGATCGCCGGTGTTGGCAAGCGCTGCTTCCATCATTTTGCGCAAGTGAGGCGAGGCCTCCTTCATGCGCGCATCCCATACACCGCTGGCCGCTGTCGCCGTTCCCAAAGCCGCTATAGCCGGGGGCGGCGCTGCGACAGAAGCAGCGCCAGCGCCCGCGCTGTTGGCGGCAAGGGTCGCTTCGGCTGTCTTGGCCGCTTGGGCAAGCTCGCGTTGACGCAAGGCCTCGGCTTTGGCAGCAACTTCTGCTTGCTGTTCGGCGAGACGCCGCTTCTCGAGCTCCACCTCCTTCATCGCTCCCGTAGCCTTGTCGGTCGCGAGCCGAGCCTGCGTCTGTGCGTCAGAGACCACCCGCGTGCGCTCAGCCTCGACAGCGGCGCGTTGCGACTCCAGCGCCTTTGCCTGCGTGGCGACAAGGGCAGTCTGCTCCTGCGAGTGATTGGACCAGGCCCAGACC
>NZ_JASJXG010000091.1:0-7818 GCF_035018765.1 Variovorax sp. RTB1 | reverse complement strand
GCCGGAGGGTGGGTTTGGAAGACATGATTTTTCTTTGTGTGCTTCACGCATGGGCCAGGGCAATTGGCGGAATCGCAACGCGAACCGAGCGGCCCGATCCCACCGTCATCCAGACGTTCCAGGCCATCACCAACATGCCGCCCAGGTACAACAGCCCGCCGATGAGGCGCACCACGTAGAAGGGATAGGTCGCCTTGACGCTCTCGACAAAGGTGTATGTCAGCGTGCCGTCGGCGTTGATGGCGCGCCACATCAGGCCCTGCATCACGCCGGCGATCCACATGGCGGCGATGTAGAGCACCACGCCGATGGTGGCGGTCCAGAAGTGCACCTCGATGGCGTTGACGCTGTACATCGTCGTGCGGCCGTACATCCGGGGGATCAGGTAGTAGAGCGAGCCCATCGAGATGAAGCCGACCCAGCCGAGCGCACCCGAGTGCACGTGGGCGATGCCCCAATCGGTGTAGTGGCTGAGCGCGTTGACGCTCTTGATGGACATCATCGGACCTTCGAAAGTCGCCATGCCGTAGAACGACAGCGCCACGATGAGGAAGCGCAGGATCGGGTCGTCGCGCAGCTTGTGCCATGCACCCGACAGCGTCATCACGCCATTGATCATTCCGCCCCAGCTCGGCGCCAGCAGGATGAGCGAGAAGACCATGCCGAGCGACTGCGTCCAGTCGGGCAAGGCGGTGTAGTGCAGGTGGTGCGGGCCGGCCCACATGTAGGTGAAGATCAGCGCCCAGAAGTGCACGATCGACAGGCGGTACGAGTACACCGGGCGCTCGGCCTGCTTGGGGATGTAGTAATACATCATCCCGAGGAATCCGGCGGTCAGGAAGAAGCCGACCGCGTTGTGGCCGTACCACCACTGCACCATCGCATCCTGCACGCCGGCGTAGACCGAATAGCTCTTCATCCAGCCCGCCGGCATCGACGCGCCGTTGACGATGTGCAGCAGCGCGACCGCGATGATGAAGGCACCGTAGAACCAGTTGGCCACGTAGATGTGGCGCACCTTGCGGCGGCCGATGGTGCCGAAGAAGACGATGGCATACGCGACCCAGATGACCGCGATGGCGATCGTGATCGGCCATTCGAGTTCCGCGTATTCCTTGCCGCGCGTGAAGCCCATCGGCAGGCTGATGGCGGCCGAGACGATCACCGCCTGCCAGCCCCAGAAGACGAACGACGCGAGCTTCGGTGCGAAGAGGCGAACCTGACAAGTGCGCTGCACCACATGAAAGCTGGTCGCCATCAAGGCGCAGCCGCCAAAGGCGAAGATCACCGCGTTGGTGTGCAGCGGTCGCAGGCGGCCGTAGCTGAGCCATGGCACGCCGAGGTTCATTTCGGGCCATGCGAGCTGCGACGCGATGATCACGCCGACCAGCATGCCGACCACGCCCCAGACCACTGACATCAAGGCGAACTGGCGGATGACCGTATCGGAGTAGGTCACCTCCGGGGTGTGGGTTGCTTGCATTCGGACTGCCTCATTCATTGGACTGACCGAGTGTTCCCAAGTGCAGCCGCAAGCACGTTGATGCAGATCAATCGTCGCGAAGAATCCGCTGCCCTTCGCGCTCCACGTCGTCGAATTGACCACTGTCGACGGCCCACCAAAGGCCGAAGAGGATGACCAGTGCGAGCACCACCGAAAACGGGATGAGCAGGAAAAGGATGTCCATTAGCGGCTGACTCCAGGTGCTGTCGCAGGACGTGCGGCAAGACGTCCGTCAGGCCTTGCGGCAAGGCGCGAAGCATTGCCGACCACCACCAGCGAGCTGACCGCCATGCCGACGCCTGCCAGCCAGGCCGGCATGAAACCGGCCAGCGCCAGCGGCACGCACAGCGCGTTGTAGCCAGCGGCCCACCACAGGTTCTGCCGCACCACGCACATCGTGCGCCGCGCCTGGGCGATGGCATCGGGAATCGACTGCAAGGCGCCGCCCATAACGATGAAGTCGGCCCGCGCCTGCGCGAGCGGTACCGCCCTGCCGAAGGCGAAGGAGGCATCGGCGCGGGCCAGCACCGGACCATCGTTGAGGCCGTCCCCCACCATGGCCACGCGGTGACCTCGGCCCTGCAAGATGCGCAGCACGTCGAGCTTGTCTTCAGGCCGGCAGTCGCCCTGCGCCGTCTGGATGCCGGCACGCTCCGCCAGGCTGCGAACCGCGGTGGCGCGGTCGCCGGAGAGCAGCTGCACCGCGATGCCCTGAGCCTCCAGCGCAGCGATGGCGCCGATCGCATCGCTTCGCAAGTTTTCGGCCAGAACGAAGCTGGCGAGCCAGCCTTCGTCGTCGCTCAGATGGACCTGGGCGCTATCGACATGCAAGGCAGCGACGTTGCAAAAAACGGCCGAGCCGAAGCGCACGGAGCGCGTGGGTTGACCGTGACCGTCGGTGCGACGCATGCGCGCTTCGAGCCCTTGCCCGCCGTGCTCGTGGAGTTGCACGATGTCCCAAGCCGGCGCCATGCGAAAGCGCTCTTGCCAGGCCGCCACCAGCGCGCGCGAAGCCGGGTGCAGCGACTGCATGCCGAGGGCAGCAGCGATCTCCACCGCGTCGCCCGGCTGCAGGCCTTGGCGGCAATAGACGCGGTCGAGCCGCGGCGTGTCGTCGGTCAGCGTGCCGGTCTTGTCGAAGACGACCGTGTCGACGGTGGCGAGCGCTTCGAGCGCCTGCAGCCGGCTCGACAGCACGCCGCCGCGCGCAAGTGAACCGGCACTCGCGAGCATCGCGGCCGGCGTCGCCAGCGACAGCGCGCAGGGGCAGGTGACGATGAGCACCGCGACCGCGGCCATCAGCGCCTTGCCATGGTCGACGGGCCACCAAAAAACCAGCGCACCGGCGGCAGCCGCCAGCACCAGCAGCAGAAAGGGTCGGGCGATCCGGTCGGCGAGCCGGGCCAGCCGCGGCTTGTCCACCGAAGCGCTTTCCATCAAGGCGACGATCTGCGCAAAGCGCGTGCTCGACCCCAGCGCGTCGATGCGCACCTGCACCGGCGCATCCAGGTTGTGGCTGCCCGCCAGAACCTGCGCACCGCTGGCGCGCGGCATCGGTCGCGACTCGCCGGTCAGCAGTGCCTCATCGACCGATGTGTCGCCCGCCAGCACCATGCCATCGCCGGGAAACGCCTCGCCGGGCAGCACCCGCACGACGTCGCCGACTGCCAGACGGCGCACCGCGATGCGCACGAAGTCGCCGTGGGCATCGCGCCGCTCGATGCTGTCCGGCAGCCGGTTCATCAGTGCCTCCAGCGCACCCGCGGTGCGGTCGCGCAGCCGGGCCTCGAGCCAGCGGCCGGTCAACAGAAAGAAGACGAACATGGTGAACGAGTCGAAGTAGACCTCGTGCCCGAGCGGACCGGTGGCATCGAAGGTGGCCGCCGTGCTCACCGCAAAGGTGATCAGCATGCCGAGCGCCACCGGCAGGTCCATGCCGACACGTCGCAAGCGCAGGTCTTGCCATGCGTTGGCGAAGAACGGGCTGCAAGAAAAGAGCAGCACGGGCAGCGACAGTACCCAGGAGGCCCAGCGCAAAAGCTGCATCGAATCCGGTGCGATGTCGCCGGCTTTTGCGATGTAGCCGGGGTAGGCGTACATCATCACTTGCATCATGCAAAACCCCGCGACCAGCCAGCGCCAGAGCGCTTTTCGGGCACTGCGTGCACGCTCGCCACGCGCAGCGATGTCGCCGGCCGGCACCAGCGGATAGCCGGCTGCTGCGGAGGCCTCGAACCAGTGCGATGGCAGCACGCTCGCAGGCGACCAGACGATGCGCGCGCGTCCGGTCGCGGCGTTGACCTGCACCTCGTGCACGCCGCTCACGCGCGACAACGCCGACTCGACCGCGAACGCACACGCTGCGCAGTGCATGCCCTGCACCACCACGCGCGACTCCCACAGTGCGCCGTCGAGCGACTGGCCGAACGCGGGCCATTCGGCCGGGTCGTCCAGCACCGACAAGTCGCTTGCGTCCGCGTTCATTCGGGCCATGGCGACAGCGGCGCCCATCGGGCCCGAAGGGAGTACAGCTTGCATGCGACGAGGCTAGCGCCGTGTGCCGATCGACCTGTTGATCTGCATCAAGGCGTGGCGTCACGGAGGCGAAGCTTGACGAGGGTCAAGATTTTCCCGAGGCGACCGAGGCACATTGAAAGTCCCGCCTCCTTTCGCGCCTTGCAACCTCAAGCCCTTCCGCAATGACTTCCATCGCCCTGGCACCGGACCTTCGAACTTCAGCGCACAGCGTCTCGGCCGAGATGCTGGCGCGCTTCGACATTGCCGGCCCGCGCTACACCTCGTACCCGACGGCCGACCGTTTCGTCGAAGCTTTCGGTGCCGATGACTACGGCGCGGCTGCAAGACAGCGCCGCCTCGGAGCAAGCGCACGCAGTCCCATCTCGCTCTATGTGCACATTCCTTTTTGCGCATCGCTCTGCTACTACTGCGCCTGCAACAAGATCGTCACGCGCCACGCATCGCGCGGTCGCGAATACCTGCGTTACCTAAGCAAGGAAATCGATTTGCATGTGGCGCGGCTCGGCCCCGGAACGCCTGTAAGCCAGCTGCATCTGGGCGGCGGCACGCCGACGTTTCTGAGCGACGAAGACCTGGCCGATCTCATGCGGATGCTGCGCGAGGCGTTCTCTTTTTCGCCTTCGGGCGAGTACGCGATCGAGATCGACCCGCGCACCGTCGACGCCGGCCGACTTGCCCACCTGGCGCGCCTGGGCTTCAACCGGCTGAGCTTCGGCGTGCAGGATTTCGATCCGGCCGTGCAGCAGGCGGTGCATCGGATTCAGCCCGCGAAACAGGTGTTCGACCTCGTCGCAGCGGCACGGCAGCTTTCGTTCCAGTCGATCAATGTCGACTTGATCTATGGGCTACCGCGGCAGAGCGTGGCCTCGTTCGACCGCACGCTGGCGCAGGTGTGCGAGTTGCAACCCGACCGCATCGCGCTCTATGCCTACGCACATCTGCCCGATCGATTCAAGCCACAGCGCCGCATCGCGACGAGCGACCTGCCGTACGCCGCGGTCAAGATCGACATGCTCTCGCGCTCAATCGCCGCACTCACCGAAGCGGGCTACGTCTACATCGGCATGGACCACTTCGCGCGCCCTGACGATGCGCTGGCCGTAGCCAAGCGCCAAGGTCGGCTGCACCGCAACTTTCAGGGCTACAGCACGCAGCCCGACTGCGACCTCATCGCGCTGGGCGTCTCCGCCATCGGACATGTGGGCGGCACCTACAGCCAGAACGCGAAGACGCTGGAGGAGTACTACGACCACCTCGACCAGGGCCGTCTGCCAGTCGTGCGAGGCCTGGGACTGTCGCGCGACGACGTGCTGCGGCGCGCGGTGATCATGGCGATCATGTGCCAGGGTCATGTCGACTTTCAGTCGATCGGCATTGCGCATCTCATCAATTTTCCGAACCACTTCGCCACGGAGCTGGCCGCTCTCGGACAGCTCGCGGCCGACGGGCTGGTGCAGGTCACCGACCACGATATGACCGTGACCGACAAGGGCTGGTTCTTCGTGCGCGCGGTGGCAATGGTGTTCGACCGCTACCTGCAAACCGACCGCAAGCGCGCGCGGTTCTCCCGGATCATCTGACGACGACCGGGCACCTTTGAAAAGACGATGACCCCATTTCTGGAAACAACGCCGGTATTCCGGCTCGATGTGCCCGCTTCAGAATCCGGTGCGACGTGCAGCGCCGACATGCTCGTCAGCCTTGCCGCCGCCTCGGGCCTGCGCAATTGGCACCTGAAGGGCCGCGAACTCATCCCGGTCGTGCAGGGCGGCATGGGTGTCGGCGTGTCCGCTGGCGGCCTTGCAGGCACCGTGGCCGGGCTGGGCGGCATGGGCACGATCTCGTCCGTCGACCTGCGCCGCCTGCATCCCGACCTGATGGCGCGCACGGTCGACCGGGAAGCCGAGGTCGATGCGGGCACGTGCATCGACGCCGCCAACCTGGAAGCGCTGGGCCGCGAGATCGCCAAGGCACGCACGATTTCCGGCGGTCGCGGCCTCATCGCGGTGAACGTGATGAAGGCGCTGACCTCCTACGAGGCCCTGCTTCGGCATGCGATGGCCTGTGGCGTCGATGCGCTCGTGGTGGGCGCCGGCCTGCCACTCGACCTGCCGGAGATCGCGCGCGAGCATCCCGACGTCGCGCTGATCCCGATTCTTTCCGACGCGCGCGGCGTTCAACTCGTGGTGCGCAAGTGGGAGAAGAAAGGCCGCTTGCCCGATGCCATCGTGATCGAGCATCCGCGTCTGGCGGGCGGCCACCTCGGCGCCGCGAAGATCGCCGACCTGACCGATCCGCGCTTCGACTTCGACGTGGTGCTGCCGCAGGTGCTGGCGTTCTTCAAGAGCGCCGGCATCGAAGGCCGCATTCCGCTGATCGTCGCGGGCGGCATCGGCAGCCTGGAAGACATCCGTCGCCTGCAGGGCCTGGGCGCTTCTGCCGTGCAGCTGGGCACCGCCTTTGCCGTGACCACCGAGTGCGACGCTAACATCGCATTCAAGCGCGTGCTGGCCGATGCAAAGCCTGAAGACATCGTGGAGTTCATCAGCACAGCCGGACTACCTGCGCGCGCGGTGCGCACGCCATGGCTGGAGAAGTATTTGCGGCTGGAGCCGCGGCTCAAAGACAAGGCGCACAAGAAAGAGCATTGCACGATGCGCTTCGATTGCCTGGCGCATTGCGGCCTGCGTGACGGCACCGCGACATGGGGCCAGTTCTGCATCGACAAGACGCTGGGCCACGCGTTGGAGGGGCATACCGATCAAGGCTTGTTCTTCAGAGGCGCGGGGCGCTTGCCGTTCGGGGGCGAGATCCGGCCTGTCGGGGAACTCATGCGGTGGCTGTTGGGGGGCATCCGGCCGACCGTGCCGACGGTTCGCTGACAGGCCAGGATGCAGCGGTGCCAAGTGCAGTGGCACCCACATCGGGGCTCCGATGGTGCAGACTGATCGCATGGACAAGCATTACCTCGCACCCCTCTTCACGCCAGGCTCGGTGGTCGTTTTCGCGGGCCGGACCGACGCTGCCGAAGGTCAGTCGCCGCAGGCCAGGATGCTGCGTCAGGCGCTCGACGCCGACCGCTTCACCGGCACGCTGCACTTTGTCGACATCCACACCAGCGGCACCCTGAAAGATCTTGCGCAGACGCGCGCCGACCTGGCGATCATCGCCCTGGCGCCGAGCGAGATCGGAGCGGCGCTCGAAATCGCGGCGCGCATCGGATGCCGCACCGCGCTCGTGCTGTCGACCGGCATCGGCGCCGAGCAAGCGGCTGAACTGGCGAAGGTGGCGCGGCACGAGGGGGTGCATCTTCTCGGGCCGAATTCGCTGGGCTTCCAGCGACCGCAACTGCATCTGAACGCGAGCACAGCCGGGCCGCTGGCCAAGGCCGGGCCGCTCGCACTGGTGTCGCAGTCCGGCGCGCTCACCGCGTCGATGCTCGACTGGGCGCGCAAGAACTCGGTCGGCTTCTCGAACGTCGTTTCGCTCGGCCCGCACACCTCGGTCGATCTGGCCGAGGTGCTCGACTTCTTCGCGCACGACGGCAGCACGCACAGCATCATCGTGTACATGGAGGGCATCTCCAACGCGCGCCGCTTCATGAGTGCGCTGCGGTCTGCCTCGCATGTGAAGCCCGTGGTGGTGTTGAAGGCCGGCCGCAAGCCTGCCGGCAACGAGGCGGCGCAGACGCACAGTGCGTCGATCGTCGGCAGCGACGATGTGTTCGACGCCGCCTTGCGCCGCGCCGGCGCGGTCCGTGTGCGCTCCTTCGTCGA
>NZ_JASJXG010000090.1:0-7977 GCF_035018765.1 Variovorax sp. RTB1 | reverse complement strand
GGTGGGTCGGTCTCCGAGGTACCGGCCACGAGCTGTTTTACATACGAAATGAAGCTGTCGTAGGCATCCGCCATCATGGGGGGCTGCGTGGTCTGCGGCGGAGGGTTCTGCGCCGGCGGTGCTGTCCCGATCGGCACATAGCCACCTCCGCCACCCCCACCGCCGCAGGCCGTGAGCACGAGTGCCGCAGCGAGCGCGACGCCCAGTTTCAGAAGCTTGTTCTTCATGGTGCTAACTCCTTACGGCTGCTGCTGGGTCACGGCGCCTGGCAGCGGCGTGTTGAGGTATGGGAACACGGCAGGGAACGCGGCGGGCGTTTGCAGTGCGCCGTCGGTAAATGGCAGGCCACCGGCCGGTGCGTCCGATGGCTTGCAGCCAAGCTTGAACTTGTCGGTATCGGTGGTCAACACGCAGAGTGCACCCATGGCCACGCGCAACTCGATGTCCACCACGTCGTCACCCGGCCGGCGTCCGTTCGGGAAGCCCGCGAGGTCGCCACCGGCTACGCCGAGGTTGCTCTGGTTCGCCATCGGGGTCGGCGCGATCTTCGTTTCCAGACGCAGCATTTCCGACGGCACGACGTTGGCTGGTTTGTTGAGCCCGTCGATACCTGTCAGGAATGTAGCGATCAAGTCGGTCCGGGGGAAGTTGGTCGGAGCCTTGGCGGAGGGGAACAAGGTTTCGATCAGCGCTGGCAACGCGGGGTTTGTCACGTACGGCAGAAACTGCTTGTCGTCACTCGGTTGCGAATTGTTGAAGCGATCCTTGTCCTTCAGCCCGATCACGAGTTCGTTGACGAGCGGCATGCCGAGTCGCGACACCTGGGTCCATGCGCCGCCGTTAAGGTAGGTGGTGCCGTGGCCGCTTTTCGGCGGGCTGGCGACAAGTCGTCCCTGGCGTGCGCTCGACGTCGTCCAGCCGCCGATGATGGTGCTGCCGGCAGTGGTCAGGCAGGAGGTGGGCACTTCCATTTCGAGCGACGTGATGTTCTTGCCGGCCAGCGAATCGGAATTCGGTACGTTGACGGAGCCCAGCGGTGCGAGATTGATCAGGTCGAAAATCGGACCGAGTGCGACGACGAAGGGATCTTTTCGCTGACCCACGAAGACCTTGCCCGGCGCATCACATCCGGGGATGGTGACGTCGTACACGTGCTGGGCTGCGTAGTTGGCATAACCCGGCGCCACGCCGAATGTTTTCTCGCCGATGTTGTCGGTCGGCTTGTCGAACACGGTGGTGCCGTCGAGCTTCTTGACCGGGTCACCCAGGCTACCCCGACGCGGGCCACGCACCACGTTCACCGTGTAGGTCTCGCGGAGATTGCTGGTCGGCTGGTTCGGGCCGGTGATGCCGCCGGCTTGCACCAGTGGGATCGAGGTCTTCACGCCGTTAATGGGAAGGGCGATGTCACGCAACGTGTTCTGGAACCGGAACTGGAAAGTGATGTGTTCCTTGCCATCGCCGACGTTGTCGATATGGATCTCGTACAGGCCGTTCGGGTCCATATTGAAGTAGTTGGGTCCGCCGTACGGGCTCTGGTCGGGCTGGTAGTCGGCGATCAGCGTCGTGTAGGCCGTACGGGCTGGGTCGTAGCTGCGGAACATGTAGAAGTCGGTGCCGTCGAGCTTGGGCGACCCGGCAATCGACGGCGCCTCGCGGTGGCTCGATGCGAGCGCGCCGCCCGCGGCGATGGCGCACAACGCCAGCGCGCAGGCCTGAACTGGAAGTCTTGTCAATTTCATCACTTCACCTCGAAAGTTGGTTTGGTTTGAGAGGCCCGGTGCTGCTTGATCCGGCCGAATTTCCCGGTCGAATTCACGCTAGCCAAAGCTCTACGTGAACAAGTTCACATTGGATTCAAACCAGAGGCTGCGACAGCCGTGAAATGGCTGCGCGACTTCCCAACTGCACTCCGACTCCGGGAAAACCCGTGGTCGAAGTCGCGGTGCGCGCTGGCGCGCCGCTCTCCTCTGCTCAGGCTTCGGCCAGCATGCCCCGCTCCTCGATGAACGCGACCACCTCGGCCAGCCCGGTCTTGGTTTTGAGATTGGTCATGACGTACGGCCGCTGCTTGCGCATGCGTTTGGTGTCGGCTTCCATCACTTCCAGACTGGCGCCGACGTAGGGCGCCAGGTCGGTCTTGTTGATGATGAAGAGGTCGCTCTTGGTGATGCCGGGACCGCCCTTGCGCGGGATCTTTTCGCCTGCGGCAACGTCGATGACGTAGATCGTCAGGTCGCTCAGCTCGGGGCTGAAGGTGGCGGCCAGGTTGTCGCCGCCGCTCTCGACGAACACCACGTCCGCGTTCGGAAACTCGCCCAGCATGCGGTCGATGGCTTCGAGGTTGATCGACGCGTCTTCCCGGATGGCAGTGTGCGGGCAGCCGCCGGTTTCGACACCCATGATGCGTTCGGCTGGCAGCGCACCGGCGACCGTCAGGATGCGCTGGTCTTCCTTGGTGTAGATGTCGTTGGTGATGGCGATCAGGTCGTACTTGTCGCGCATCGCCTTGCACAGCATTTCGAGCAGCGTCGTCTTACCCGAGCCGACCGGACCGCCGATGCCCACGCGCAGCGGCGGCAGTTTCTTGGTGCGGTTGGGGATGTGGTGCAGGGCGGAGGACATGGTGTGGACCTTAGCTTCGAAAGAGGCGTGAATACTGGGCTTCATGCCGCGCGGAAAGCACGGCGAGCATGGGAGAGAAGGCCTGACGATCGTCGTCGCCGAGTGCGATGGCGTGGTCGACCGCATGCGGAATTTCAGCAGCCAGCCGGCCCAGCATGCGTTGGCCGGCGCTCTGGCCGAGCGGCACGCACTTGACCGCGGCGCCTGTCATGTTCTCTGCCCAGCCAAACGCAAAGGCGAGGCAGCCATCGCGCACGGTGGCTCCCGTGCGCGATGCGGCAAAAGCGAATGCGATCGGGTAGGTCACCGGCATCTTGTCGAACGAGGCCAGCACGTCGTCGTGATGCAGCTTCAGCCATTCGACGAACGAGCGGCCCATCTGCTCGGTCTGCAAGCGGAACTCGGCGGTCTCGCGGGTCTGCAGCACCCAGGCGTTGAGGCGGGCGAGGCGCTCGGCGTCTTGCGTGCGCCAGGCGTCGATGGCTTGGGCGACGATCGACAGGTCGCCGCGTGCCAGGGTCAGATGCAGCTGATCGACCAGCCAGTCGGAGGCTGCCGCTTCCGTTGCAAGGCCTGCCCATTCGACGCCGGCCTCGATGCCTTCGGAGTACGAGAAGCCGCCGATGGGCAGCGCCGGCGAGGCCAGCCAGATGAGCTGGAGCAGGCTGGACGCCGGCAGGGCGCCCACAGGCGCGGCAGGGTCAGGCATGCAGGTCAGTGCGCGTGGTGCGGACCATCGTGATCGTGGCCGTGGTCATGACCTTGCTCATGGCTGTGCGGATGGCCATTGTCTTGCGGCTGTGCATAGGCGTCGGGGTGGAGCACCGGGCCGACGAGCGCCTTGCCGGTGGCCGCATGAGATTGAGTCCCGTGCGCATGACCATGGTCGCCGGACGCATGCGCGCCATACGCGCCGCCCTCCGGCTCGAAGGCCTCTTCCGCCTCGCGCACGATCAGGTGCATCGAGCGCAGCATGGCGGCCAGCACATGGTCGGGCTCGATCTTGAGGTGGTCGGGCTTGAGCTCTATGGGCACGTGACGATTGCCCAGGTGGTAGGCCGCGCGTGTCAGATCGAAGGGCGTGCCGTGCTCCGTGCAATGGGTGATGACAAGCACCGGTTGCGGCGACGCAATCACCCGGATCAGCGAGCCGTCTTCGGCCACCAGCACGTCGCCCCCGCGTACGGCAGTGCCGCGTGGCAAGAAGATGCCGACCTGCCGGCCTTGCGAATCGACGGTGTCGAAGCGGCTCTTTTGGCGAACGTCCCAGTCGAGTTCGATGGTGGCGGCACGCTTGAGCAGCACGGGCGCGAGGCCCTTGCCCTGCGGCATCAGTTTGTTGGCGGTCAGCATGGGGGCAAAAAAATTGAGGAGGGAATAGCGTGTTCAACGCTAGGCGAGATCAGACGCGTTAGAACAAAAAGTACCGCTGCGTCAGCGGCAACGAAGTCGCCGGTTCGCACACCAGTAACTGGCCGTCGGCACGCACCGCGTAGGTCTGCGGATCGATCTCCATCTTCGGCGTCAGGCCGTTGTGGACCATGTGCTTCTTGCGGATGCCGCGCACATTCTTAACCGCCACCAGCGTCTTGTGCAGACCGTACTTTTCGCCGATGCCCGCTGCCAAGCCGGCCTGCGACACGAAGGTGAGCGAGCTCTTGTGGAGCGAACCACCGTAGGCGCCGAACATCGGCCGGTAGTGCACCGGTTGCGGCGTTGGGATCGACGCGTTGGGGTCGCCCATGGCGGCCATGGCGATGGTGCCGCCCTTGATGATGGTGAACGGCTTCACACCGAAGAATGCCGGCTTCCACACCACCAGGTCGGCCCATTTGCCGACCTCGATGCTGCCCACTTCGTGCGCGATGCCGTGTGCGATGGCGGGGTTGATCGTGTACTTGGCGATGTAGCGCTTGGCGCGAAAGTTGTCGTTGCGCTGCAGCGTCTCGACCAGTTCGCCTTGGCCGGTCGGTGCCAGCCAGCCGCGCTGCGCCTTCATTTTGTGCGCCGTCTGCCAGGTGCGGATGATGACTTCGCCGACACGGCCCATCGCCTGGCTGTCGCTGCTCATCATACTGATGGCGCCCAGGTCGTGCAGGATGTCTTCGGCTGCGATCGTCTCCTTGCGGATACGCGACTCGGCGAAGGCCAGATCTTCGGCGATGGCCGGGTCGAGGTGATGGCACACCATCAGCATGTCGACGTGCTCGTCGAGCGTGTTGACCGTGTACGGCATCGTCGGGTTGGTCGACGATGGCAAGAAGTTCTCTTCACCCACCACCCGCAGGATGTCCGGCGCATGACCGCCGCCCGCGCCTTCGGTATGAAAGGCGCAGATGCCGCGCCCGCCGACCGCCGCGATGGTGTTCTCGACGAAGCCCGATTCGTTCAGCGTGTCGGAATGGATCGCCACCTGCGTGTCGGTGGCGTCGGCCACGTCCAGGCAATTGCTGATAGCGGCAGGCGTCGTGCCCCAGTCTTCATGCAGCTTCAGGCCGATCACGCCGGCATTGATTTGCTCGTGCAGCGCGTCCGGCAGGCTGGCGTTGCCCTTGCCCAGAAAGCCGAGGTTCATCGGGAACGCGTCGGCGGCCTGCAGCATGCGTTCGATGTGCCACGGGCCGGGCGTCGCGGTCGTCGCGAAGGTGCCGGTCGCCGGGCCGGTGCCGCCGCCGAGCATGGTCGTCACGCCGGAGGTCAGCGCCTCTTCGATCTGCTGTGGCGCGATGAAATGGATGTGGCTGTCGATGCCGCCAGCCGTCACGATGTTGCCTTCGCAACTGATGACTTCAGTGCCAGGCCCGATGACGATGTCGACACCCGGCTGCACGTCGGGGTTGCCGGCCTTGCCGATGGCGACGATGCGGCCACCCTTCAGTCCGATGTCTGCCTTGACGATGCCCCAGTGGTCGAGGATCAACGCGTTGGTCATCACCGTGTCGACGGCGCCACCGGCCGTCGGGCCACTGCCTGTGCCGTCGCGCGTGCGCTGCGATTGCGCCATGCCGTCGCGGATCGTCTTGCCGCCGCCGAACTTCACTTCTTCGCCGTAGGCACCGGCGCGCAAGGTGTAGTCGGCCTCGACTTCGACGATGAGGTCGGTGTCGGCGAGCCGCACGCGGTCGCCTACGGTGGGGCCGAAGATTTCCGCATAGGCGCGGCGTCCGATCGTTGCCATCTAGAGTTTTCCTTGGACCAGGCCACGAAAGCCGTAGACCACGCGGTCGCCGGCAAAGTCGACCAATTCGACCGTGCGCTGCTGGCCCGGCTCGAAGCGAACCGCAGTGCCCGATGCGATGTTCAGCCGCATGCCGCGCGCCGCTTCTCGCTCGAAGCCGAGCGCGCCGTTGGTCTCGGCAAAGTGATAGTGCGAGCCGACCTGGATGGGCCGGTCGGCAGTGTTGAGTACCACCAGCGTCAGCGTGCGCCGGCCGGGGTTGAGCGTGTGGTCGCCTTCGTCGGTGAAGAGTTCGCCGGGGATCATGCGAGGGCTCCGTTCAGGCGGCTTGCACGAGCAGCACGGCGCCGAGTGCCACCACCGCGGCACCTGCTGCACGCGGCAGCCAGACATTGCCACGACGCAGCGCCCAACCGACAGCGATGCCGGACAGATGCAGCAGCACCGTCGCGGCCACCATGCCGGCGAGCGTCAGCGCCGCGCCGGACTGGATTGCCAACTCGTGCCCATGCGCGACGCCATGAAAAATCGCAAAACCGCCGACCAGCACCGCTGCTGCGGCAGGCGGCAGATGCTTCTGCGTGACGACGAGCAACCCGAGCACCAGCAGCGATGCCGCGATCATCGGCTCGACCGCCGGCAGCTGGACACCCGCCAGACCGATCAGCGCGCCGACCAGCAGCATCGCCGCGAAGCCGAGCGGCGCCCACAACAGATCGGGCCAGGCGCGACGTGCCGACAGCGCACTCCAGAGGCCTACCGCCACCATCGCCGAAAGATGGTCGGCGCCGGTCAGCGGGTGCATGAAGCCGCTGACCAGGCCATGGTGCAGTCCGCCGTCGACGCCGGTGTGCGCGCTGGCCGCGAGCGGCAGCAGTGCGAGCAGGGCGATGAAGCTCGTGGATACAGAAGCGGTGCGCATGAAAAGAGATCCTCGTGATGGTCGTTGTGGTCGTCGGGCTTCAAACGATCGGCTGGTGAACCGTCACCAACTTCGTGCCGTCGGGAAAGGTCGCTTCGACCTGGATGTCGGGGATCATTTCGGCGATGCCGTCCATGACGTCGGCACGCGTCAGCACGCTGCGGCCGGCGCTCATCAGCTCGGCGACGCTCTTGCCATCGCGCGCCCCTTCCATGACGGCGGCAGAAATCAGCGCAATGGCTTCGGGGTAGTTGAGCTTCAGTCCCCGTGCCTGCCGCCTTTCGGCCAGCAAGGCGGCAGTGAAGATCAGCAACTTGTCTTTTTCGCGCGGAGTGAGTTCCATGATCAGGGCATTATGAGCAACGGGTAAGCGTTGCAACAGTCATGCCGCCCTTTGCGCGTGCCTGTGCCGTGGCATGAAATCTGCACCGGGAAAATGTGAATCCGAACCCCGCCACGCCCCCTGGACCCGACGAAGCGCCACAGCGCATCGTCAAGGTGCGGCGCGACTACAACAGCTGGGTCGCGAGCGAAACGCTCGAAGACTACGCGCTGCGCTACACGCCGCAGCGCTTTCGCAAGTGGTCTGAATGGCGGGTCGCCAACACGGCTTTCGGCGCGGCTTCGTTCCTGATCCTGGAGGCGGTCGGCGCCACGCTGCTCGTGCAGTATGGTTTTGCCAACGCGTTCTGGGCCATCCTGGTGACGGGGCTCATCATCTTTCTGGCGGGCTTGCCGATCAGCGTGTACGCGGCGCGCTACGGCGTCGACATGGACCTGCTGACCCGTGGCGCCGGCTTCGGCTATATCGGCTCGACGCTCACGTCGCTCATCTATGCGTCGTTCACCTTCATCTTTTTTGCGCTCGAAGCGGCGGTGATGGCTTATGCGCTGGAGCTCGCGCTGGGTGTGCCGCCGGTGTGGGGTTACCTGATCTGCGCGCTGGTCGTGATCCCTCTGGTGACGCACGGTGTATCGGCCATCAGCCGCCTGCAACTCTGGTCCCAGCCGATCTGGCTGCTGATGCTGGTCGTGCCGTTCTGCTTCGTCGTGGTGCGCGATCCGGGCGCCTTTGCCGGGATTACGCACTACAGCGGTGAGAAGGGCGGCTCGGCGGGCTTCGACCTGCGCCTCTTTGGTGCGGCATTGACGGTTGGCATCGCGCTCATCACGCAGATGGGCGAGCAGGCCGACTACTTGCGGTTCATGCCCGAACGCACCGCAGCAACACGCGGGCGGTGGTGGGCCGGCG
>NZ_JASJXG010000089.1:0-8951 GCF_035018765.1 Variovorax sp. RTB1 | reverse complement strand
TCGCGTCGCCAGACCACAACCTGGTTCGGATTGCGGATGTCATAGATGGCGGCGACCCGACGGCTGGACAGTCGTTCACGGTCCTGATGTAACAGAACCTGCAGCTTGAATTCCGAACTGTATGCGCTGCGGGGGGTGCGGATAAAAACTTGGACTACCTGAAAGTAGTTCATGTATTCATACGAAGACCGCATCCGAGCGGTCACGCTTTACATCAAGCTGGGCAAGCGCACCGGGGCGACTATCCGCCAGTTGGGCTATCCGACGAAGAACTCTTTGAGGAGCTGGCATGAGGAGTACGAGCGGCGCCTGGACCTGTCGTCCAGCTACGCGCGCTCGAAGCCGAAGTATTCTCAAATTCAGAAGGAGCAGGCTGTCAAACACTACGCCGAGCACGGGCGCTGCATCGCCTCCACGGTCAAGGCGTTGGGCTATCCGTGCCGCGATTTGCTGCGTGCCTGGATTCATGAACTGGACCCCGACTCCCGGCAACGCGTTGTTGGAAGGGCCGTCAGTGCACCTCGGCCGCCGCAACTGAAGAAGCTGGCGGTCCTCGAACTGTGCACTCGTGAGGCAAGTGCGCAGGTGGTTGCTCAGAAGCTTGGCGTGAGCAGGCCGACGTTGTACAACTGGAAGAACCAGCTTCTGGGACGTGAGGCACCCGCATCCATGAAACACACCAATCAGTCCCCGCGGGCTCAAGAGCGCGACGAGCTCGAGCGCGAGGTTGAGGCGTTGCGCCGCGAAGTCAGGCAACTGCGCCTTGAGCAGGACCTCTTGAACGAGGCCAATGAACTGTTAAAAAAAGGCCTGGGCGTCGATCTGCAGCTCCTGTCCAACCGGGAGAAGACACTGCTGATTGACGCCCTCAAGGAGCATTACGGCTTGCCAGAGCTCCTTGCACAGTTGGGCATTGCACGTAGCTCGTACTTCTACCATCGGGCCCGCGCAGTGGTGGGCGACAAGTACCTCCAGGTGCGGCAGTCCATCACCGAGATCTTTGAGTCGAACCACCGTTGCTACGGCTACCGTAGGCTGCAGGCCTCGTTGACCAGGCAGCAGGTCAACATCTCGGAGAAGGTGGTGCAGCGGCTGATGAAGCAGGAGCGCTTGGTTGTTCCAATGCACAAGAAGCGCAGATACGCCTCGTACTTGGGGGAGATCAGTCCAGCACCAGAGAACATCATCAACCGCGACTTCCAGGCTGCGGCACCCAATGAGAAGTGGCTCACGGACATCACAGAGTTCCAGATCCCCGCCGGCAAGGTTTACCTGTCGCCGATCATCGATTGCTTTGACGGCATGGTGGTGAGCTGGACCATTGGCACGAGCCCTGACGCTGAGCTGGTCAATACCATGCTGGATGCAGCCATCGAGACGGTGATGGACAACGCCGACCGGCCTGTGGTCCACTCCGACCGCGGCGGCCACTACCGCTGGCCAGACTGGCTATCGAGAATGAGCGATGCCAACCTCATCCGCTCGATGTCCCGCAAGGCCTGTTCTCCGGACAATGCGGCTTGCGAAGGCTTCTTCGGTCGCCTCAAGAACGAACTGTTCTATCCTCGGGACTGGAAGGGCACGACCATCGAGCAGTTCATTGAAATGGTCGACTCGTACATCCGCTGGTACAACGAGAAGCGGATCAAGATCTCCCTGGGGGCCCTCAGCCCGATCGAATACAAGGTGAGTCTTGGACTTGCGGCATAAAACCAGTCCAAGTTTTTATCCGCACCCCCACACCGCCGACCTTCGACTGAGCCATCTGAATAGCTATCGGCCCAACAAGCATGCAGATCTCAAGGCCGTCGACCTGGCTCAGTGGATCGTCGGCAAACCCAACGAGACGGCTCAGTTTGGCGTCGACGCGAACACATCGACGCCATAAAGCGCGATGACACGGTGCGCTCCAAGCCGCCAGGCCTGTACAAGCCTTCGCAGGCGTGTGGCTGCCTGGCAGGGACCGACGAGGATGAAAGACGCCAGAAGGGCAAGTAAACGTCGCGAGGCGGACTGGATGGCATTCATAAAGTAGAGTCCGTGACGATAGCGTGTTGCGAATTATGTTAGCAGGGGACTGCCGCTCCAGTCAATGACGGCCGGCAGTTTTCTCGGAGACGAGGCACGCTACAGAGCGAGGGCCATTGTTCATTTAGCCAACGAAGGCGCCTTCGCAGGCTTCGAAACCTTTGCAACCTTCGATTTCTGCCAGTTCGCATACGCCCACTTGTTGCGGATGCCCTTCGGCTTGCTGGTCTTGGTCGTGCTGCGCCGACGTCCACTCGCCTCGCGCGGCTTCGTACCGGATGTGGTGCTCGGCGGTGCGCGGCGCGACGCCTTGCCACCACGGCCGGTCGATGTCGAATTGCCGGCGCAGGCCCAGACAACTGAACGCTCCAGCGCCACGTGGCCGATCACCTGCTGCCTGAGCGTCGTCGGCGTCAGCGCATCGAAGCGAGCCTGTACCGCTGCAGCCGAAGCGGCGTAGCCGGCTTGTTTTGCGGCAGGCTGTGCCGCAAGCCACACCAGGTCGTCGATCGCCTCAGCACACGGCACTGCGATCTGCAGTTCACGTGCCAGCTCGAACTCCGCCCGCAGATCGGGACCGCTGCGCATGGCATCGATGAGTTCGTAAGGCATGCGTTCATCGGCGGCCATGCACCAGTCGATCACTTCGCGCAGGGGAACACCGGAAAGTGCGAGGCTCATGACCTCAACCCACTCCTCGGTTCCATCGTCGAACTGGAGTTGTTCGAGCGTGTCCAGATGGCGCAGCACCGACACCGGCTCGCGCTGCAGTGCGAGGGCCGCCTCGAAGACCGTCTTTCCGTCGAGGACGGCGGCCTGCAAGTTTTTGTCCTCGCTCTTCAACCAGGCGTTCAGGGTGCGGGAGAAACGTTGGTCGGCGTCGACAGTGTGGGTGCTCATGGGTCGATCTTTGCAGTCCCGGACCGCTTCAGTCAATGACGGCGCGAAATAATCTTTCAAAACAATACGCCATATACGGCGTACTATGTGGATGTGACAATCCAGTCCGACCTCTCTGTCCAGGCGCTTTCCGAAACCGTGAAGGCGCTGCGCCTAGCGCGCGGCGACTCGCAAACCACGGCCGCGGCACGAATCGGCGTGAGCGTGCGTTCCTGGCAGCGGATGGAGTCGGCAGATCCCCAGGTTGCGGGCCAGGTAGCCCTCGGCGACTTCCTGGCGGCGCTCGAGGTCTACGCTGTGCGGCTGATCGACCTGATCGCGCCTGTGGCCATGGAAGCCACTCAGGCGGGCGGATTGCGTCAGCGCGGCCGCTCCCCGAAGCGACCCAGCGCGGCGCCAACGCTCCGCGGCTGAACCGCTGAACTGCTGCGCATCATGCGATCCACTCCTTCCACCCCCTCGGCTGACGCCAGGTCGATCCCCGATCAGCTGTTCGTGCACATCGATCGACCCGATGGCGTGCACCTGGTCGGCGAGATGCGCTTCGACCTGAAGGCGATCGGCGGCTTCTCGGCGCGCTTTCGCTACCTGAAGGGCTGGCTCGCATCCGAACATCGCTTCGCGCTCGATCCCATCAACTTGCCGCTCAGCCTGAAGAGCTCCTGGGTCGAGACGGACAGCAAGTACGTGAAGCTGGGTGTGCTGTTCGATGCCGGCCCCGACATGTGGGGCCGCACGCTGGTGCGCTACAAGACCGGGGTGGCCGATCCGGCCGAGTCCGCCCTGCTGCTCATGGGCCGCGGCAATGGCGTGGGCGCCCTCCTCTTCGCGCGCTCGCCCAAGCTCACGCGCGATGACCTTCCGGGCTACGAGACGTTGCCCACCCTCGAGCATGACCTCGAGCGCGTGCACCAGGCTGCGCACAACGTCTTCACGTCCCAGCCCATGCCGGCAGACCTTGAAGGTCTCCTGGCAGGCACGTGGTCCATCGGCGGCGCCCGCGCCAAGGCAGTGATGCGCGATGCGCAGCGCGGCATCTGGATCTGCAAGTTCGCCGAGCCCGGCAGTTCGGTGGACCGGCAACGCCTGGAGTTCGCCAACCTGCGCATGGCGCAGGACATCGGCATCGAGGTTCCCGAGATCCGGTTGGCCGAAACTGCGCTGGGGTCGGTGCTCATGATTCGGCGCTTCGACCGCACGGCGCGCGAGCTCGATCGTTTGCACTTCGCGAGTGGCATCTCCTTGGTGAGTGCGGTCCCCGAAAACAAGCGCCTCAACACTGCCAACGACGAGCGCAACTTCTCCTACGCGAACCTGGCGCACATCGTCTCCGCGGTGTCGCCGTTCCCTGAGGACGACCGCAAGAGCCTGTACGCGCGCATGGCGCTGAACGTCGCGCTGCACAACACGGACGACCACCTGAAGAACTTCGGATTTGTCGAGCACGTCGACGGTGGCACGCACATGCTTCGGTTGTCGCCAGTGTTCGACGTGGTGACGCAGTCAAGCGCCGCGCACTATTTGCGCATCGGTGCGCATGGGCGCGATGGGACGATCGGGAATGTCCTCTCCGAACCGCGCAGCTTCATGCTGACTGCGAAGGGCGCCGGCGTCATCGTCGATCGCGTGGTGGATACGGTGGAACGGCGCAACGACTTCTACGAAGAGGCCGGCATGACCGAGCGCGACATGGACCGGCTCAATGCCTTGATCGACACGAGAGTGCCAAGGGCGGCGTCCTCGGATTCAAGCGTCACTTCGCCGCTGCCCTGAGGCTTGCTCTTGTTGCCGCGCCGCGCGCCTTCTTCGAATTCGTCGCAAAAAGTAGAACCAAGATTGAACAAAACTAGCTTTTTGTGAAACAATAGGGAATGCCTTCAAGCGCCGCAGCTGTTCAAAGTCTGCCCTCTGCCGTAGCAAGCGCGTTAAAGCGTCTCGGCACGGATTTGGCGATTGCCCGCAAGCGCAGAAAGCAATCCCTGCGTGATTGGGCGGTCCGCCTGAACGTCTCGGTGCCCACGCTCATGAAGATGGAGAAAGGCGATCCCTCCGTGTCCATGGGCGTGTACGCCACAGCCCTCTGGATGATCCAGCGCCAGGAACCCCTGGCCGCGTTGGCGAATCCGGCTCACGACCTGGCGGCGCTCGAAGGTGAAGTTCAGGCGGCTTCGCGCAGGGGAGCGAAGAGCCATGCCTGAACGCGCCGAGCCTGAACCTAATTCCTATCGCCCACAGGACCAGTTGGCGCTTTGGATGCTGACGGATCCCACTCGGCCTATCCTGGTCGGCGAGATCTCGCTCGCGTTGAACGGGCAGGCGGTGGCACTGCGCTACGACAAAGACTGGCTCGCGTACGGCTTCGCTCTCAGCGAGGATCTGCCGCTGGTCGACGAGCTGTTCGTGCCGAATCAAAAGCAGTCGGCCGCTGGCGCGATCGACGACGCGCGCCCCGACCGCTGGGGCGAGCGTGTGATCCGCAAATTCGAGCGCGCCTCGCGGATGTCGTTGCTCGAGTTCCTGCTATTCGCTGGTGGGGATCGATATGGCGCGCTCGGCGTGTCCCTGCGATCCGATGTTTACGCGCCCTGGTCTTCCTCTCCCATGCCCGCGCTCAGAGATCTGGACGCCATGGACGAGGTGATCCGCAAGATCATTGCAAATGAACCCGTGCAAGAGATCGAGCAGCGACTTTTGCGGCCCGGTGTCTCACTCGGGGGCGCGCGACCCAAGTCGGTTGTCGAGATCGACGGATATCCGTGGCTGGTCAAATTCGGTGAGGGGGAGGACGAAGATACGCCTCTCATCGAACACGCGACGATGACATTGGCAGCGAAATGCGGCGTCGACGTCGCAGCCACGCGGGCGCTGGCAGTTCGCAGCAAGCACGCGGTCGCGGTGCGACGCTTCGATCGCACAGGCGGCGCACGTGTCCACGCAATTTCTGCACACGTCGCATTGCGTGCCGTCGGTGAGGTGTACGGATACCCGCAACTGGGCCAACAACTGCGCCGGCTGTGCCGATCCGACGAGATTCAGCCACAGCAAATGCAGCTCTTTCGGCGCATGGTGTTCAACATCTTCATGGACAACACGGACGACCATGAAAAGAACCATGCGCTGCTGCGGCAGGCGGATGGCAACTGGCTGCTATCGCCGGCCTTTGACATCGTGCCGAGCATGAGCGGGCTCGGCTATCAGGCCATGTCAGTGGGTCTCCACGGAGCGGATTCGACGCTCGACAACGCCTTGTCGAGCATCGCTTCGTTCGGACTGAAGCTTGCTGCGGCCAAGGCGATCGTCCGGGAAATCGCCTTGGTGGTAGAAGACTGGCGTCGCCATTTTGTGGCTTGCAAAGTCCGTGCTGCCGACCTCGAAGTGTTGGCACAGTACCTGGACAACGACCGCCTCGGCGCGCAGCGCAGGTCACATGTGATCTGATGTCGGCGTATCAGGCGCTCGATCTTTGGAACTCTCGTTCGGAGTCATTAGTGATTTCGTCCTCGCCTGCAGTCGATGCCGGCAGCGTCAGGCCCTCGGAGCGCGTGGCAGGCGCCTCGTCGAGCAACTCCTCCTGAAGCCATGCCAGCGTGTACGGGTCGTCGATCTCGTAGACGCCGCTGCCCTGGGCCGTGACAAGCGACGTCTCGCCATCGGCCAGGCGCAGGAGGGAGCCCTGGATCTGGGTGGGCGTCGGCGTCATGCCGATCGCGGCTTTCACGCGCGCGCGGGCGGCGGCGGAGAACAACTCGAGCGGCGCAGGAGCCGGCGCCTGACCGTCGCGCCGCGCCACCGCATGCGCGACGATCGCGCGAAGCAGGAGCCGGTCGAGCGCCGAGAGGCCAGCCATCCGATCGGCAAGCGCGGAGCCTTCACCGCGCGGATCGGCTGCCTTGCGGGCATAGGCCACCACGTCGACGGACCCATGCTGGATCATCTCCACGACGGCCGACCACAGCATGCGGGGATTGCGCTCGGTGGTGATGAAGGCCGCCCGCATGTGCTCCAGGGTCAGCTGGCCGTTCTTCGCATCCATGATCCCTGCGATGTTCATTCGCCAGTGTTCGAGGAAGTGGTCCCCCAAAGGCGTGAATTCCTGCTGCGTCGCGAACCTGAAGAGCGGCGATTTGGAGCGCAGGAAGAGGTCGTTCATTCGCGCCTGCGATGAACCACAGAACAATGTGCAGAGCTTGCCCCGACGCTCGTCCAGAAGCGTGCGCAACGATCGGACGAAGTTCTCGTGCTCCGGCTTGGAGCCAAGCAGGTCCGCTTCGTCGATCACCAGGAGCAGGCGCTTGCCGGTGACATCTGCCCGACCAGCGTCGCCACCAGTCCGATCTCGGACTGCAACCACTCGTAGGACCACCGTGCGCACTCTCGTCGCACACAGGTCCAAGTAACTACTTCTGCCACATTGCTTTGGATTTCAAAGACACTTCTTTTTTTACAAGTTTGCACTATACCTATGCCGCGAGACATACGCACACGACCCTCAGAGAAACGCTAGTTGGTTGCACGTTCTTCTCCACCGCTCCCCCGGGCTCCCTGGTTGGCGCTCCCCCCGGTGTGCGCGGCGAGGGGCACGAGGAGCACGAAACGCCCACGCTGCTGCAAACAGGCCAGGACAACGGGCGTCCGGCGACCTTGGGCCGGCGCGGGTCGTGTGCACCGATCGCCACACCGAGCGCCACATCGATCACCAGCACCAGCACCATAGCCATCACCAACGCCTTTGGCGTGGCCATCGTCGCGCCCGCCTTGCTGGTGGACCCATGCGATTCCCCGCCGCATCATTTCGCTGATGCTCGCGCCACCAGTAGCGGAGCCAGCGTCCCGGCCGAAGCAACGGGCGCAAGCACCGCGCAGCTCGTGTGCGGGTTTGTCGAGTTCCGCGTCCTGAAGGATTCGCCCGCCACGCTCGACGAGCTCGTTTGTGCGTGCGCATCGCAGCTTCCCGGTGTGACGCTCAGCCCGAATGCAGGCGGTCGCACAGGTTGCGATTCCAGCGGCGACCGCTGGCGCCAGAAGCGTCTGGACCAGGCGCACGACCGATGGGCGCACAACCACCAGTGCATTTACCTGATCGGCACTTCCGCGGTGACACCGCTGCTGGCCTGAACGCGCCGCGGACCTCGCCACCGCGTACTTGACCCATGCAACCCAAGCAACCCCTGCAGTCCATGCAACCCATGCGCACTTTTCGACCGACCTGCTGCCCGCGCCCACACGAGAAACAAACCATGAATACGGCCGCCGTGCGCGCTCTGGCTACCCGGCCTACTGAGCACACGACCGATCGCCCGCGCAGCGCGGGCCGTCCGCGCACGGAGCGTCCACGCGATTTGCAACGCGCGCGATCTTTCCCGTTCCTCGCGCCCGGCGAAAAGTTGCGTGAGCAGCGGCTACGCCGCAAGCTGACTCTCAGGGCGGTTGCAGAGCTGAGCGGTGTCTCCGCCAGTCAGATCTCGGAGATCGAGGCTGGCCACAAGGCCACGTTCGAAAGCACCTATGGCCTGTGCGCCGCGCTGGAGACACGGATATCCACGGTGCTGCGGCGCGTGGAGGACGCCAGGCTCGCCCACCATGCGGTCGATGCCGTTCCATTCCCCTCGCCCCAGGAGAAGCCCGTGAAGCGAACTAAATGAGCGGGCACATCGAAACCGTCGACGATGGCATCTCCAAAGTGGTGGCATTTCCTGGCCACCACCTGTCTGACGAGATACCGCAAAGCCCTTTCGAGATCGCGACATCGGACAAGCGCCCTTGCCGCCATCACCTTCGCATTCGCCTGGACCTCCACCAGCGCGAGGTGAGTTGCGCGGACTGCTACGCCGTGCTGAACCCCTTCGACTATCTGGTGAGCAACGCCACCGTCGTGCAGCGCGTGTGGGCCAACTACGCCTTTGTACAGACCAAAGTCGGCGAACAGCAGGAGCGCTTAATGGGGCTGTGCGTATTCCGGTGAACGTGACCGACGATTCCGGCATCGTGACCGGGCTTCCGAGGAACGTGACCGCGGGGTGATG
>NZ_JASJXG010000088.1:0-9675 GCF_035018765.1 Variovorax sp. RTB1 | reverse complement strand
ACGGCGGCGGGGGCGGCGGGGGCGGAGCTACCCGTACCTGGCTTGCCACGTCGGCCATGGCGTTACCCATCGGCAAGCCCATGGCCGCCCCCATGCCGAGCCCCATGCCGGCACCGATCAGTGGCGAGATGCCAGTACCCTCATTGCTGGCAGCACGCTCCATCGTGTCGAACGAACGCTCCTGCTGGTAGGTGAAACCCAGGATGTCCATCTCGGCACGCTTGGCCAATGCCGACTTCAGTCGGGCAACAGCCGGATCGTCTTCAGGTGTGCTGATCGAGTTGACGAAGAAATTGACAATGCAAAGCCCGAACTCCTGAAGCCCCTCCCCCATCTCGAGCTCGAGCGTCTTGGACAGCACGTTGAGGTGCGCCGAGATCTCCAGCACGGAGATTTTTTCCTTGACGATGGTGCGTGCGATGCAGTCCTTGACGCGTGTCAGGATGAGACCGCGAAAGAAGGAAGAAAGGTTGTCGCGCGTGAAGAGCGTTGTGGTGCCGACGAGCTTCGTCAGGAACTTGCGCGTGTCTTCGATCTGAACGCCGTACTGGCCAAAGGCCCGCACCGGCAGCATCACGTTGAACTTGGGATCCTGAACCTGGATGGCGTCCGTCGTTCCCCATTTCACGTCCAGCGGCATCGAACGATTGGTGAACCAGACTTCTGCGGTGAATGGAGAGCGGCCGAAGGGCAGATTGATCAGCTTGGAAAGTATCGGCAGGTTCTCGGTCTTGAGCGTGTGACGGCCCGGGCCGAATGGTCCTTCCATTTGCCCACCACGCACCAGGACCGCTTCCTGCGACTCATTGACGATCAACTGGGTCCACGTCGAGAGTTCGATGGAATGGAACTTGTGCGCGTACTCCTCGTGCGTTGCGTCCCACTTCACTACGTCAATGATTGCCATTTTTAAAACTGTTTCGAGATTTGTAAGCGAATATAACCACTTAGGACCTTCTCGAAGCTTCGAACAGAAAATGGATCGCCAGAACGGCCATTTGTCACGGCCCACTGGCGCCCACGATGCATTTTCACAACGCGCAAGCTAGAAATGGGTACGGAAGTTCTCATTATTTTATTGCCGAAAATTAAGGTGAGCACGTAACCCCCGTTCTACTGCGTTTGCAAGAGACACTGATGGCCGCTCCCACAACAAGTCCTTGGCCAAAAACGTGACTTAATCGTCGCTTGGCTAACCCCGTTGTCTACTCACAAACAATTGTCTATTTGGTAATTGTTCTATTTGGATACATTTGCTCCAAGGCAACAAACGGTGATCGATTGAGCGCTGTTGGCTTGCTGGTTTCTCAACTACCAAGGACTCAAGAAAATGGCCACTCGGATCGCGCTCAAACACAAAGACACCGGCATCCTGAAAGACGGCTTTTACGGTTTCTCGTGGACCACGCTGTTTTTCGGATTCTTCCCGGCGCTGTTTCGCGGCGACTTCATCACGTTCATCGGCGGCTTCGCCGTTACCGTCATCATCGGCGTGCTGACCGTGGGAATTGGCGCATTCTTTGTCGGCCTTGCGTGGGCCTTCATGTACAACAAGTACTACACGCGCAAGCTCCTTGAGCGCGGTTACATCCTAGCCGGCAGCGAGGGTGACAATGCACTGGTGGCATCCGCGCTGGGTCTCGCGATGTCTTCCGCCGCAGTCGCCTGACGTATTTCAAGCGGTCGGGGCTCGTGGTGTGCGCCGACCGGTTGCAAGTGCAGGCGGAGCAACTACCCGTTTGATCCGGCGCCACCGCTGCCCATTTCGTTTTGCTCTGATGACCTGTGCCGCCAAGCCGGTGGGGCTTTGTCACAATCGGGCAAAAAAAGGATGGCAAAGCTTTATCTTCAATTTGGCATGGTGGTTGCCACCGTCTCCCTGTTCCTTGCGGCGCTTGCGCTGAGAGCCCTGCTTTTCTCGGCTTTCGAGTTTGTGCCCATCACCAACTGGATCTACTTGCCGGCAGGAGTGCGATTGCTGTGCATGCTGCTATTCGGAGAGGCCGGGGCGCTCAGCCTGCTCATCGTGTCCGGGCTGGTGAGCTTGCACTACTTTTTCCCGGAAGACTTTGAGCGCGCTTTCATGGCTGGCATTCTGGCCACAGCCGCGCCCTACCTGGTCTACCGGCTGGCCCACCGCCTGTTCGGGCTGCAGATGGTATGGGCGCCTCCCTCCTACCGTTAGTGCTGCTTGCACTGCGCCGCGGGAAGTGCCAGATTGGCGATCCCATCCGCTCGGGCCACTACGCGGCACGCAAACGCAGGCAGATCCCGCCTCCAGTATGCCAAGCCAGCGTGCATTTGAAAGCTGCATTCGCCGCCAGTGGTGGTGCTTACGCAAGCCGTCGTCTCCGGGCGGCAGTGGCCTTGCGAGGCGTCGTAACGGGCAGCTATCGCATGCGCAGTTTGATGCGCCCGCATGGCTTGCGCTCGGCGTGGAAGCGCAAGTTCGTACACACCACCGACAGCCGACATGCATTGCCGATCTGACCCAACGTGCTCGATCGTCAGTTCAATGCGACGCGGTCCAACCCAGCGTGGGTCGCTGACATCACCTACATCAGAACGCGCAGCGGCTGGCTGTATCTGGCTGTATCTCGCAGTGGTGCCAGACCTGTTTACGCGCAAGGTCGTGGGCTGGGCAATGGCCCCAGACATGCGGGCGATGCTGTTGTGTCAGGCGCTGCAGTTGGCCATCGCACAGCGTCAACCGGCGCGCGGCTTGATCGTACCTTCGGACCGTGGAAGTCAATATGCAAGCAACGCGCATGGAGCCCTGCTCACCAAGCACGGGCTGGTGGGCAGCATGAGTCGCAAGGGAAATTGTTGGGGCAATTCAGTCATGGAACGCTTCTTCCTGAACTTGAACTTGAACTTGAACTTGAACTTGAACTTGAACCTGAAGATGCAGCGGATCTGGCAGCGAGACTACGCCAATCATGCCGAAGCCATGAGCGACATTGCCGACTACATCGTCAGCTTCTACGACGGTGTGCGGCTGCACTCCACACTGGGCAACTTGCTACCCAATGCCTTCGAGCAGAAATCGGCAATCAATCAACCTATCGATGTGTCTGAAATAACTTGACCGGGGCAGGCGTCCATCATGAAGATTACGACAGTTGGCATCGACTTGGCAAAGTCTGTGTTCCAGGTTCACGGCATCGACGAGCACGCCAAGGCGGTGCTAAAAAAGCAGTTGAAGCGCGACCAGATGGGCGCGTTCTTCGCGAACCTGCCGCCGTGCCTGATCGGCATGGAAGCCTGCGGTAGCGCCCATCACTGGGCTCGCAAGCTGCAAGGCTTCGGACACACGGTCAAGCTGATGCCGCCGCAGTTCGTCAAACCCTACGTGAAGACCGACAAGAACGAGGTGGCCGATGCTGAGGCGATCTATGCGGCGGTGGCACGACCGAACATGAGGTTCGTTCTCATCAAAAACGTTGAGCAGCAGTCAGTGCTTGCCTTGTATCGTGTGCGCCAAGGTTTCGTGAAGGCGCGTAGCGCACAAGCCAACCAGATTCGCGGCCTCCTTGAAGAGTTCGGCCTCATCATTCCGCGGGGCATCGTCAACATCCCCAAGCGCGTGCCGGAGTTGACTGAAGATGCCACCAACGAATTGACAGGGACATCCCGAATGTTGGTGGACCGGCTGATGGACCATCTCAACGACCTTGACAAGCAGGTCAAAGAAATCGAGGCGCAGATCAGTAAATGGCATCGCACCAACGATGACAGCTGCAATCTGGAAAAGATCCCAGGCATTGGTCCTATCACGGCGAGTGCCTTGGTCGCCACGATCGGAGACGCGAAGAACTTCGATGACGGACGTCAGGTAGCCGCGTGGCTCGGCTTGATGCCAAAGCAGCATTCAAGCGGCGGCAGGTCGACGATGCTGGGCATCAGCCAGCGCGGCGATTCCTATCTCCGCACACTGCTGACCCACGGCGCGAAGGCAGTCATCTACGCCGCTCAACGCGAGACGCAGAAAAGCGATGATTGTTTGAGCAGACGGCTAACGCGGCGGAATCTGAATGCGGCATCGGTTGCACTGGCGAACAAGAACGCCAGAATTGTGTGGGCGCTCTTGGCGCGAAACCGCGAGTTCCGATCCAGCTACACAACCGAAGGCGAAGCCGCAGCCGCATAGCTGGCACATCGACGAATTGGGACGACAAACAGAGAGGGGGATCAAACCAACCGATTGCTCAGGTGAGCATGAAGTGATGGCAAGACAGGCAAGACCGTGGTTGGCAAAGCCAGATATATCCGGAGCACACAAAGTGCGTCATGGCCGATAGGGGCGCCAACCCGCAAATCCCATCGGGGACAGCGGCCGCGAGGTCGCAATCAAAAGTCCGAATGTGCGGGCGCAATCTTTATCTTTGCGTCGTCATGATTGAGAACTTGGCAAACCGGGGCGTCCATGTACGGATATAAGACTGCAGCCTGCCTCCAGAATCGTCACACACACGAGTTCTTGCAATCCGGGAGGCGCCCATCTCAGGCTTCCCCAACGAACCTGACGCCAGGACGCCTGTTCGGCTGCATGGTCGCCTTCGCCGTGGCGAGCCCCCTGCTCCATCACCTCTGGTTCTTTGCCCATGGCGAGCGCGGCCATCTCCTGAGTGTATTTACGATCATGGCGTTCGGCAATTTCACTGGGACCGTTGTGGTGATCTACACACTGAAACCGCTGCTAGCGATCGTTCCGGCGGAACCGCGCTGACCCATCTCCCAGAACCTTGCTTGCATCAGCACTTGATGGTGTGCAGGCAGTCAATCTCAGCTCCCCAGCGCGCCAGAGCGATTTGCAGGTCGCGCTCGGTGGGATGGGGGTTCGACGCAGTCGCCAGTAAGGTGCGCGTTGGCCTCGTGGGCACCGGCACTTTCAGTAGCCGAAGCACTACCAGCTTGTGGCTGATGGACAGTTCTCCGTTCATCGCGCAGCGTTGTGTTCGTGCGGTTGCGCGGCTTGCTTGGGCTGCGCGTCGATATAGGTTCGGGCTTGCGTCGCCAGCGCCGCGATCGCGGCCGAGCCCTGCTGAAATCCCCTGCCCAGCGGGATCTGGTGCGCGAGGCGCTGCTTCAAATGCAGTTCGGCGTACCGGCGCAGATCGTTCCCTGGCACGATCGTGTCCAACTTCACGGCGGCGATCCGCCCTGCGTACTCAAATCGATAATTGGGCCTGGATTTTTCCATCGGAGGGTGCCTCCACGCACCGCAATCGCAGGCAGAATATAGTTGTTAAATTGGCAAGTAAATAGTCCGCAAGGGGTGCATGTGACTAAAAGCAACGATCAAGCCCAGACTTATCTCCGGTGTCTGAATCTGGTAAGTGCAATCCGCGAGCTACCGCGGCTGGACGCGTTCGAGGAGCGCGTGCTCAAGGGCCTGGCATCCACCTGGGCCACCGGCGCCAGCATCACGGTGCTGCAGGCCAAAGTCCTGACTCCGGACACGTCGCCCACGACAATGCAGCGCCGCCTGAAGTCGCTGCGCAAACTCGGCCTCATCGATCAGCTGGAAGATCAACAGAACACGCGCATCAAGTACGTGGTGGCCACGGCGAGCGGCAAGGCCTATTTCGCCAAGCTCGGACAGTGCCTTGACCGGGCAACCAAGGGCACCTGGCCCCCATCATATGTTTGAACTACAAGCCACCTCTGCCGGGCTCGCCATGGAGCAGGCGCTACTAAAACGATTCGAGTTTCACAGCATCGAATGCGTGGTGCCGCTGCTGAACGACTATCTGTGCGTTCAAGAAGACGACCGTATGCGTCGCAACGAGGATCGCTGGGAAATCTGGCTGGCGGTCCTCGGCGTGATGCTGGTAGCCGGTGGGGGCGTGGCTCTCGCGTTTGTGACAAGGTAGTCGGCCAGGGGCGGCGCTGCAAGCGCCCTATTCATGTTGGCGCCGACCGAGAATTGACCCACTGGGGATGCGGATGAAATCTTGGACTACCAGGAGGTAGTTCATGTATTCATACAAAGACAGGATTCGAGCGGTCGAGTTGTACATCAAGCTCGGCAAACGCGTCAGGGCAACCATTCGCCAGCTGAGGGCTATCCAACCAAGAATGCCTTGAAAGGCTGGTGCCGGGAATTTGAGCAGCGCCTCGATTTGTTGGTGGGCTATGCGGGCCGATGCCCCAAGTATTCGCAGGTGCAGAAGGAGGTAGCTGTGGCGCACTACCTCACGCACGAGCGCTGCATTGCTGCGACGATGACGGCCTTGGGTTACCCTTGCCGGACCACGATGACCGAATGGCTCCGCGAGGTGCTTGCTGTGGCCACGATGGCCATGGTCGGCCGGGCCAGACGTCCAGCGTATTCCGGGGCATTGAAGCAGGCGGCAGTGATCGAACTGTGCACCCGGCAGAGCAGTGCGAAGGCTGTGGCTCATAAGCTGGCGGTGCGCAGGCCCACGTTGTACAACTGGAAGAACCAGCTACTTGGTCGCGAGGCTCCCGCATCCATGAAACGCAACAACTCTCCGCCGGTGCCGGTGCCGGTGCCGGTGCCGGTGCCGGTGCCGCCAGAGAGGGAGAGGGAGAGGGAGAGAGAGAGAGAGAGACTGGAGCGCCAGCTCGAATCGATTCGGCGCGATATCCGGCAACTGCAGCTCGAGCGCGACCTTTTGAGGAAGGCCAATAAAGTTTAAAAAAAGGCTTGGGCGTCGATCTGCAACTTCTGACCAACCGGGAGAAGACATTGTTGGCTGACGCCCTCAAGGAGCTATGTGGTCTGCCAGAGCTCCTTGCCCAGTTGGAACAGCCGCGAAGCTCGTACTTGTACCATCGAGCCCGTGGGAAGGTGGCGGACAAGTACCTCGCCGTGCGTCGCAGCCTCACCGACATCTTCGAGCAGAACCACCGCTGCTGCGGCTACCGCAGGCTGCAGGCTTCGCTGATGGGTATTCGGGCCCATAGTGACCCCTCATTCCGAGCTATCGTGACCGAGCATTCCGCTCGAACGTGACCGGTCATCCCGGGCTCGAACGTGACCGATTTGCAGGCAGTCCGGAATCCCCGGTCACGATGCCGGAATCGTCGTTCACGGCAGCGGAACGCTGCCGTATGTCAGCGTGTTGCTGTTGCGCATTTCATCCACCCCATGCGGGGTTAGCCTGCCCGGCTTTGCCGGAGACAGGCGTGCCCGCACCAAGGATCAACATGCGCAAGATCAGAGACGTTCTGCGTCTCAAACTCGAAGCTCGTCTCTCCCATGAGCGGATCGCGGCGTCCCTCGGCATCTCCAAGGGCGTCGTCGCGAAGTACGTCGGCCTGGCCGCCGTTGCCGGCCTGGACTGGGCCACCATCCAGACCCTGAGCGACACGGCGCTGGAACGCCGCGTCGTGCAAGGCCGGCTGAACCGGCGGAGCCATTACATGCTGCCCGACTACGGCCGCATCCATCAGGAACTGCGGCGCAAGGGCATCACCCTCATGCTGCTCTGGGAAGAGTACGTGGCGGCCCATGCCGGGCAGCCCACTTACCGCTACAGCCAGTTCTGCGAGCGGTATCGACGCTATGCATTGCGACTGAAGCGCTCGATGCGCCAGATCCATCGCGCCGGCGAGAAGCTCTTCGTCGACTACGCCGGTCCGACGGTCGAACTCACCGATGGTGCGCAGGCGCATATTTTTGTGGCCGCGCTCGGTGCCTCCAGCTACACCTTCGCCTGCGCAACGCCGCGCGAGACGATGGCCGACTGGCTGCATGGGTGCGCACGCGCCCTGAGCTTCATCGGCGGCGTGCCCCAGTAATCGCAAGCTCGGGATTACTGCGGTAATCAGCAGGACCCAATAATGTGAAGGAACGTGAGCAGGGCCTCGCCCGTTAAGGATTCAGCATCTTCCTGCTTCACATTATTTCTCTCGTGCAACCCTTGGCTGGGAATCCACCCGCCAAGGAGACATGGGATGTCAGACCTTCTAGCTCAGCGCAGCACGCTGATTTTGCGATTCGAAGAGCATCTTGCGAGGGCACGGTACAGTTCTGCCGCGACCAAGCGCTATCTCGCAGTCGCAGGACACTTTCTCAAGTACATCGAAGGTCGGCATTTGCCCATCGACGCGGTGCACCCATTGCACGTGACGATGTACTTGAAGCGGGAGTTGCTTCAATTCTCCATGCGCCATGGCCATGCGCCGGTATCGATTGAGCACTGGCGTGGCTCGCATACTGCGGGTTTGCATCAGTTTCTTCGATGCGTGGTTGCACAGTGGCCGCCGACTGCCATTGCCGGAGGCTCCAGCGGAGCCACCGGCAAGGCAATTTGCGCGGAGTATGCGCAGTGGCTTCGTGAGCGTCGGTGCCTGGTTGCCGAGACCATCTCTGAGCGGACTGCCGAAGCAGGACGCTTCCTGTCCTGGTACGACGAACGCAACAAGGCAAGCCCGCTCTCAGCCATGGCGATCGCTGACGTCGATGCCTACTTGCAGTCGCGAGCGCCATCACTGCGGCGGGTTTCCCGCAAGGGTCTCGCACAGCGCATGCGCTGCTTTCTGCGCTTCGTCCACGCCTCAGGCAGAACGGAGCGCGACCTCGCGCTTTGCGTGATGGCTCCGACGCTCTACGCTTACGAATCAATCCCTTCCGCGTTGACCCCCGACCATGTAAGTGCCGTGTTGCAGACAGCACGCGACGACCAATCGCCGAAGGGACTGCGCGACTACGCGATCTTGCTGTTGCTTGCCACCTATGGGATGCGCGCCGGCGAGATCACTCGACTGCAGTTGAACGACATCGACTGGCGCACCGACCGTATTTTCGTTTGCCACACCAAGACAGGCTCGCGATCGATCCTGCCGCTGATGCCTGCCGTCGGCGAAGCAGTACTGGCATATCTGCGCCGAGGTCGACCCAGCACCAATGTTAGGGAGATCTTCATTCGGATGCGAGCGCCGTATCTGGGCTTCGAGAGCGGCTCCAGCCTGTACACGTCGACCAGGCGTCGGCTTGACGCGGTGGGCGTACAACCCGACGGCAAACGCGGACCACATGCCTTCCGGCATGCGCGCGCGGTGAGCCTGCTTCGCGACGGTACACCGATGAAGATCATCGGTGACGTACTGGGGCATCGATCGGCGTCGTCGACATCGGTATACCTCAAGCTCGCCATCGAGGATTTGCGCGATGTCGCGCTTGAGATCCCAGGCCTGGCCCAGCAGGGGCAGCCATGAGCGCACAGCTTGCAGACGGCGGTGCCGCGATCAACCGCTTCTTGTTGAACCTGCACCCGCGCAGTCGCGACACCGTCAAATGCTACCGATGCATATTGGTTCAGTTCCAGAGCCATGTGCAGCTGTGCCCTCGCGACACCGCGATTTGCCAGTCCACCATAGAGTCGTGGCTTCGCGGCTGCCTCTCGCGCTGGCCGCAGCACTATGTGCTCCATCGCGCTCGCGTTGTCGACCGGTTCCTGGACTTCCTGGCGGCCGAAGAATCCATCCCGGGTAATCCACTTGCACAGCTTTGTCTCAACTATGGCCAGCGAGTCGGCACCCCGATCTTGCGGGCGCTTCTTTCGTCAGATCCTGCAGGGGCGCTCGAGTCTCTGAAGGCGCTGCCGCGGTTCGCAAGTGTGCATGGCGCTGTCGGCGCCGGTTGAACTTTGACCCACCCTGCCGGTTGAACTTTGACCCGGGGATGGAAGCCGGCATCGTGGA
>NZ_JASJXG010000087.1:0-9760 GCF_035018765.1 Variovorax sp. RTB1 | reverse complement strand
GGCGGCGGCGTCGCGCCCGAGCGCCTGGCTCGCGAACTCGTCGATCACGCGTCGGCACCGCGCCTCCCAGTCATCACCCTGAAAAAGAACGATGAAGTCGTCGCCGCCCACATGCCCGACGAAATCCTGGCGGGCGTCGCAATTGGCGACGAGCAATCTTGCAACTGTGCGGATCACTTCGTCCCCGCGCCAGTATCCATAGTGGTCGTTGAAAGGCTTGAAGTCGTTCAGGTCCGCATAGCCTGCAACGAAGTCGATGCCGCCGCTCAGGAGGCGCTCGATATGAAGGCTGATCGGAATGTTGCCCGGTAGAAAAGTCAGCGGATTGGCATGGCGCGCTGCCTCGATCCGCGTCTCGGTCACGGCGCGGACCAGTTGCTCACCGGTGCCCAGCCCGAGGTATTTGCCCTGCTCGGCGACCACGAAGCCTTCGCTCAGATAGCGCTGGTCGTCGGATGTGAGGATGCCCATCAGCTCGCTCACGTCATCGTCGAGATCGATCACCCGGGGCGTGCGGTTGGCGTGGCCGATGCAGGCCTTGCGCCCATGCACCTCGCGGAAATAGAGCCGTGCAAAGTGGTCGGTGAACTCTCGCCGGTTCACCAGTGCGACCGGCTTGCCGTGGTGGACCACCGCCAGCGCGTGCAGCTCGGGTTGGGCCTGGAAGATCGCGGCAACCTCCTCGTTGGTGGTGCCGGGCTCCACCGCCGGCGCCTTCACGAGCACCAGATTGCGCAGGATGCCCGGCCTGGCAAGCTGGCCCGGCATGGGCAGTACGACAAGCCTTCGGTCCGCCAGGACATCCGCTGCATCGCGCGGCAGCACGGCGGGCGGCGTCCTGGCGGGCCGACCCAAAAAGTACCCCTGTCCGATGGCCACGCCAAGATCGTGCAGCGTTCGCAGGTCGTCACCGGTTTCGATTCCTTCGGCGACCAGTTGAGTTCCGAATGCTTCGCTGAGGGCGACGACGGCGCGAACCATCTCGAAGTTCTCCCTGTTGCCGGTCACGTTGCGGGTAAGGAACTTGTCGAGCTTGACGAACCTGGGCTTGAGTTCTGCCCAGCGGCGCAAGTTCGAATGGCCGTCTCCGAAATCGTCCAGTGCCAGTCGAACGCCGGTAGGCCCCATCGCATCGACGACACGAATCAGCGACTGCGGGTCGGTCGCCCGCTCGTTCTCGGTGAGCTCGATCACGAGCTTGCGCGGATCGACGCCGGAGCTCGCCAGCATGCGTGGCAGAACCGTAGCCGAGGCGCGGACCAGCGCATCGGCACTCAGATTCACGAACAAGTTGCCGGGCAACCCTGCCGATAACCACTCTCGCAGGATCACGTCGACGCAGCGCAGTTCGAATTCCATGAGGACCGATTCGGATGCGGCGCACTCGAAGAGCGCGAGTGGCATGTGCAGCGGTCCGTCCACGGGGCCGCGTATCAGCGCCTCGTGGCCGTAGACCGATCCGTTTCGGAGGTCGACCAGCGGTTGAAAAACCGCATGAAGGCCATCGCTCTCCATCAGGCGTTGCAACGGGCTGCGCCCGTTCCTTGGCGTTTCAGACTCGATCGGGATGGCCGGCTCTAGATTGGAGACGAGAGAGGATTGCATGTAGTTCCGGCTGAGCTTAGGAACCGCCGGAGACGGCCGTGTGACGGTTCGTCCAAGCACGGCGGTTTTGTGAACTAACGCACGGTCAGCGAACCTGGAAGCCCTGCGTCGAAACGCGCCTTCGACCGCGCCGGCGTGGCGATTCCTTCACGAAGACGTCACGCGGCTTGCCTCTAATGCGCCAACTCACAACAGGAGTGCCCATGCATGCAGTTCTCAAATCCTGGCGTCTCGCGACGGCGCTGATTCTGATCATCACCCTTGCCTCGTGCGGCGGTGGAAGCAGCGGAGGCGGCGGCGGCGTCTCGGCCGCAGGCCTGAGCAAAGGCATGACGCAGGACGGCGCCGGCAAGGACGGCACGGCGGCGACGACGACGGCGGCGACGGGAGTTCCGGCCACGGCCGACGCTGCCGCGCAATCGCCTGAAGTCCGCTACGCCCCTTGAAGCGATGAAGCGATGAAGCGACAAGACGACCACCCGAACACATAACGACCCCCAACGAGGAGAAGGCCATGAATTCACGCCGCGAGTTCCTGAAAAACGCTGCGACCGGCACGGCTGCCGCCGCCACGCTGAGCGCATTTCCGCCCAGCATTCGACGTGCGCTGGCAATCCCTGCGCACAACACGAAAGGCACCATCAAGGACGTCGAGCACATCGTCATCCTGATGCAGGAGAACCGCTCTTTCGATCAGTATTTCGGCACCCTGCGGGGTGTGCGCGGCTTCGGTGACCGCTTCACCATTCCGTTGCCCGAAGGCCGCAGTGTCTGGCAGCAAACCGATGCCAACGGGCAACCGGTCTTGCCGTATTACCTGGACCAGAGCAAAGGCAACGCACAGCGCGTGAGTGGCACGCCGCACAGCTGGGTCGATGGTGAAAACGCATGGGACGGTGGCCGCACCTACCAATGGCCGAAGTACAAGGGCGCCAACGCCATGAGCTACTTCAAGGAAGCGGAGTTGCCGTTCCAGTTCGCGCTGGCCAATGCCTTTACTTTGTGCGACGGCTACCACTGCTCGATGCACACCGGCACCAACTCCAATCGCATGTTCCTGTGGACCGGCACCAACGGCCCGACCGGGGCCGGTGTGGCGTCGGTCAACAACGAGTGGGACTCGATCGATTCCTCGGCATTCGGCTACCAATGGAAGACGTATCCCGAGCGGCTGCAAGAGGCCAAGGTGAGCTGGATCGTCTACCAGAACATGCCGGACAACTTCGGCGACAACCCACTCGCCGGCTTCAGGCAATACCGCAAGGCCAACGAGGCTTCAGGCAAGCCGGTGAGCAACGAGGCACTGTCTCCGGCCTACGATCCGGCGAGCGACGACGCCGGCAATCCGCTCTACAAGGGGATCGCCAACACCATGCCCGGCGAGTACGGCAACGCGGACAGTTACTTCGAGCGCTTTCGGCAAGACATCAAGAACGGCAAGCTGCCGCAGGTCTCGTGGATCGTGGCGCCGGCGACGTACTCCGAGCACCCCGGCCCGTCGAGTCCGGTGCAGGGCGCCTGGTACATCCAGGAAACGCTCGATGCATTGACGGCCGTGCCCGATGTCTGGAGCAAGACGGTGCTCTTCATCAACTTCGACGAGAACGACGGCTACTTCGATCACTACCCGTCGCCCGCCGCGCCGTCGATCAATGCGGACGGCACGCCGGCCGGCAAAACAACGTTGAGCGACGCGGCGATCGCGTTCGAGCGCTTCGACTATCCCGCGTCGCCGGGCACCACGAGCCAGCCGCTGCCGGACGGCCGTGTCTTCGGGCCCGGCATCCGCGTGCCGATGTATGTGGTCTCGCCATGGAGCCGCGGTGGCTGGGTCAACTCCCAGGCGTTCGATCACACCTCGGTCATTCGCTTCATCGAAAAGCGCTTCGGTGTGAAGGAGCCGAACATCAGTCCGTTCCGCCGCGCCGTGTGCGGTGACCTGACCAGCGCCTTCAACTTCGCGCGGCCGAACGACGAGCGTTTGCCCCAACTCGCCGGCCGCAAGACCCGGGCGCAGGCCGATGCGCTGCGCGCTGCGCAGGACCTGTTGGCTCAGATCGCGCCACCCGTGAATCCACTGTTGCCGGTGCAGGCGACCGGCACGCGTCCGTCGCGTGCGCTGCCGTACGAGTTGCATGTCAGCGCGCGATGCGACGGGCTGCGCGGTCGCGTCAAGCTGATCTTCGCCAACACCGGCGATGCCGCGGCGGTGTTCCATGTGTACGACCGCTTCAACCTCGATCGACTGCCGCGCCGCTACATGGTCGAGCGCAACGAGCGGCTCGACGACGAGTGGGCTGCAACGACGGACAACGCCGGAAAGTACGACCTCTGGGTGCTGGGCCCCAACGGCTTTCATCGCCACTTCAAGGGTGACCTGAACACCCTGAAGTCACGCGGCGCGCCCGCGCCGGAGATACGCGTCGGCTACGAAGTACGCCGCGGCGATCTTCATCTGAAGGTTCGTAACGATGGGGAGCGCGCCTGCTGGTTCACGGTCACCGCGAAGGCCTATCTGCAGGGCCGCGACGATCGCACCTGGCGCGTCAAGGTCAAGGGTGGTGAAGACGCCGAGAAGCGATGGGAACTCGACGACAGCGGCCAGTGGTACGACTTCGAGGTGGTGTGCGACTCGGACCCGACATGGTCGCGCCGCTTCGCAGGCCGTGTCGAAACGGGTCGCCACTCGGTCAGCGATCCGGCGATGGGAACGCCCGGCAACTGACGCGGGACTCCGCTGCGCCGACGAGGGGTCTGTCTTCGTCCTGACGCTTCAGCTCGGCCGTCTCGGTCTGCGTCTTGCCTTGCCAGCGGTCGGGCCCATCGGAACCATCGAAGTCAGGGTCCATTCAAGTTCCGATCAGGTCCGAATTCAGCGCCCCGTCTCGGTCAGGTAGGTTTTGCGCGCGGCGAAGCCGGTATTTGAAAAATCGGTGAAGACGCCGTCGATACCTGCCCTGAAAAATACCAGGTACTCCGCCATCGGGTCACCCTTGTAGAACCCCGCGAGGTACTGCGGCTCGTTTCGGAAGGTGTAGGTGTGTACGAACAAGCCTGCCTTGTGCGCATCGGCAATCAGGCTTGTCGGCTTGACCGTATTGACGTCGGCCAACGAGCCGGTGTACGGCGGGTCCTTGAATGGCACCACTGTCAGCGACATGACCTGCGGCTTCCATGGCCCGATACCGTCGGCGTAGGTCTTCACCTCCGCGAGGCCGGCGGGCGTCAGCATGCTGCCGAAAAAACGGGGGTCGCCGGCGAGAGTCCAGCTGTACGGGCGACCATCGACGAAGGTGTACTCGTCGGTGGTGACGTAACCCATCTCGCCGGTCTTGTAGTTGACGTCGTTGCCGTCCACCAACTGCACCGCTTTGCTCTTCAAGCCGGCCGATCGCAGGTACTTCAGGCTGGCCGGATCGAAGCTCTGCACGAAGACCGGTGCATCCTTTCGATTCAGGTCGTTGAAGTTCAAAATCTTCAGCATCGCGTCTTCCAGCGGATGGCTGCCCACGGGTCCACAGCCGTTCGCGATGGCTTGTGCGTTGTTCCAGATCGGGTTCTTGCTTTCCGGATACACGCTGATCGTGCGACCGGTGCTCGCACTCTTTGCTTTTGCGATGTCGATGATTTCCTGGAAGCTCAGGATCGGCAGCTTGCCGTTGAGGTCGGTCGGTCGCTGGGCACGTGCATCGTAGGTCGTGCCGGCGATCCACTGCTTGAGCTCTGCCATCGTGAAGTCGGTGATCGACCAGTCGCCGGTGTGGTCCTCGCCGTCGACCACGAGCGATTTCAGTACCGACTTGGGATCGTTGGGATTGGTCAGATCGCTCAGGTACTTTGCCGGGCCGTTGTCGGGGATGGGTGGATAGGTCACGTCGACCAGCACGCCCGGCACTGTCCGCTTGCGCGCAGCGACCGTGGTGTTGGTCGCAGCCACAGCAGTGATGTTGGTGTTGTCGCTGAGCCAGGGGTTGTGCCGGGCCACCAGCACGCAATCCTTCGTGAGGTGCAGGTCGGTCTCCAGTGAGTCGGCGCCTGCGTCGGCGGCGGCCTCGTAGGCGGCCTGCGTTTCCTCCGGGAAGAGCCCTGGCAAGCCGCGGTGGCCGATGATCAGCGGGGCCTTCCCATCGAGCGTCAGCAGCGCGCTCGGCACGGGTGCCGGAGCAGGCGCAGGTGCGGGTGCGGGAGTGGGCGCCGGTGCGGGTGCAGCGACGATCGGAAGAAACCCGGTCGATCCGCTGCCGCCGCCACCGCACGCGGCCATCATCAACGAGCCAGCGAGTGCGACGCTGGTGCAGCGAGCGATATTCTTCATGGCGGGGCGCTTCACGATTTACCGCCGAAGTCGAGTGCACCGGTCAGATCGCCCATGGGCTTTGCGCCGTTTTTCAGCAATGCGTTGTCACGCACCACCAGCCCGGCGAGCGGTGGCAGCGACCAGCGGTGCGTCATGAAGCGCAGCGTCGATGCGGTGTCGTACTGCGTCTTGTCGACAAAGCCCTTCTTGGAGAACGGCGAAATGATGAGCGCCGGGATGCGCGTGCCGGGACCGAAGCGGTCGGCCTTTGGCACGGCCGCGTGGTCGTAGAAGCCGCCGTTCTCGTCGTACGTGATGACGATGAGCATGTTCTTCCACTGCGGGCTGGCCTTCAGCTTGGCGACCAGGTCGGCGATGTGCGCATCACCATCTGTGATGTTGGCGTAGCCGTTGTGCTGGTTCAGGTTGCCTTGCGGTTTGTAGAAGCTCACGGCAGGCAACGTGCCGGCTGCTGCCTGCGTCAGGAAGTCGGCGTCGAAGTCCTTCAGGTGCGCAGCGCGTGCGTCGGCGTGCGTGGCCGGGTCGAAGGCAGCGTAGTAGTTGAAGGGCTGGTGGTGGAACTGGAAATTGGGCGCCTGCGCGGCCGGTGGCACGGCGGCAGGGAATACGCGGTTGCCCTCCGCGGTGGCGGTGGTGCTGTTCCATGCGCCGCCGTACCAGGCCCAGCTCAGGCCTTTGGCCGTGAGCACATCGCCGATGGTGGTCTGCGTTTGCGGCGGCAAGGTATTTGCCTTCGTCGGATCGGCGTAGAGCTTGCTGCTGTCGCTCGCGGCCGGCGCATTGTTGCTCGGCTGATACGCCGGTTGCATCGTGTTGACGGCGTAGAAGGTGCCGCTCGCGTCCTTGGGCGTGAGTGTGCTGTCGTTCTTGTAGATCGGGGCGCCGCTCAGCACCGAGGCCGGTGCAGTGGGTGCAGCCGTCAGCCTGACGAAGTTGCCGTCGGCATCGGTGTCGATGGCGGAGATCGAAGCCTTCGCGGGTGACGTGTCGGCATCGGCGTTCGGGTAGATCGGTGCGCAAGCGCACACGAGGTACTGGTGGTTCAGGAACGAACCGCCAAAAGCGCCCATGAAGAAGTTGTCGGCCAGCGTGTATTGCTGCGCCAGGTTCCACAGCTGCATCTTGCTGCCGTCGAAGTAGCCCATGCTCAGGCCACCTGCGTCGGAGTAGGCCGCGAACTTGTCGTTCTTGCCGCCGTTGATCTGCATCTGGTTGTTATAGAAGCGGTGCACCAGGTCGCGCGTGATGGTCGACTGGCCGATGACGGTACCGGTGTTGAAGAAGCCTGCCGCGTCGTCGATGCGGAACATCTTGTTCGGCATGCCGACGGTTTGCGCCTGCGTGATGGTCGTGGTCTGGCCAGCGGCAGTGACGCCTCCCCATACCGGCGGCAGTGCCGGGAGGGTCGAGCCGTCGAAGTCTTTCTGGGGCTCGGCGGTACTCGATGCGGGGTTCACGCCCGGGATGCCGTTGGCGCCGGGGTACAGGCCGTACAGGTTGTCGAAGCCGCGGTTCTCTGCGTAGATCACGACCACGTTGTTGATCTGGTCGAGTGCGAAACGATTGCGCAGGGCGCCGGTCAGGTCGCCTGCGGTGCCAGCCTCGGCCACGGCTTCGGCAATGCGCTCGATGCTCTGGTCGATCTCGGTCTGCAGCACGGTGCGGATGGCCACGTCGGTGATCTTGTTGTGGTCGGCCAGCAGTTGCGACTCGGAAACGCCGAGACGCTTGGCGAAGGCGGAGCGTGCCGCGGCCAGGTCGCCGCCGTTGGCGTCCATCAGCGCGACCATCTCGGTGCTGATGGCGCTGACCACGCCGTTGGCGTCGGCCGGTGCGCGGAATACGAGCGGCTGCGTGACGGCGGATTCGATGCTGGTGGCCGGGTCGTAGCGCTTGCTCGATGTGCCGATCTCGGCCACCACAGCGCCCTTGCCGGTGAGCGTGAAGGCGCCGTTGGCGTCCGTCGTGGTGCTGGTTTCCGACGCGTCGCAGCGGCCGTTGTTGTTGCTGTCGATGCACACCTTCGCGTTGCGAAAGTAGCTGCCGGTGACCACGCCGCTCGTCGTGGCGGGTGCCGTGGGCGTGGTGGTCGCAACGCCGGTGGTGGGCACGAGGCCGCTGAAGCCGTTACTGCTTCCGCCGCCGCCGCATGCCATCACCACGGCCGACGCGACGATGGCGGTCGGCCACAAGGCGAGTGCGAGCGGCTGGCCGTTTCGGCGGGATGTTCTGGGCGCGGAGTCGCGCGAAGAGGAAGACAGGGGTTGGGCGGTCATCTGGGTACTCTTGGTGTTGGAATGGTCCCGACTGACGCCGGGCGCATCGATGGTCGTGCGGCTCCGTGACAGCCGCGTGGCAGTGGCGTGTCATCGCGCTGACACGCTGCGGCAGCACAGTCGCCGCCAACCGAGGCTTTTCGCCCGATCTCCACCGTGACGTTTCGCTTCGCCTTCTTCAGCGTCTTCAACTTTCTTCGCCGCCTGGGCTGGCTGCTGCTCGGGGTCGTGGCCCTGTCGGCATGCGACGGCCGGCCAGGCGCACGCACGGCAGCGGCTGGGCCGGATGCAGCGGCCTCGCCTGCCGCACCGGCCTACGTCGGCGCCACCTACGCACCGGTGTCCGGCAAGCAGCAGCCCAGTGCCGCGCAGTTGAGCGCGATCGGACAGCGCATCTTCTTCGACACCTCGATGTCGGCATCTGGCACGCAGTCGTGCGCCAGCTGCCACGATCCCGCACATGCCTACGGGCCATCGAACGCCTTGTCGGTGCAGCTCGGCGGTGCCGATGGCCGCACGCCTGGTCCGCGCGCCGCGCCGTCGCTGCGCTACCTGCAAACGCTGACCGCGTTTTCGGAGCACCACCACGACAACGACGGCGACGACAGCATCGACGCCGGCCCGACCGGCGGCCACATGTGGGACGGCCGCGCCGGCTCTGCACATGAACAGGCAGGGCTGCCGTTGCTCTCGTCCGCTGAGATGGGCAACGCGTCGGTGGCGCTCGTCGCCGGCAAGCTGGAGAAGGCCGGCTACGCGGGCGAGATGCGGCAGGCGTTCGGCGACGACCTCTTCAACGACCCTGCTGCGGCCTTCAAGGCGGCCGGCCTGGCGCTCGAGGTCTTCCAGGAATCGCCGACCGATTTCTATCCGTTCACCAGCAAGTACGACGCCGTGCTGCGCGGCCAGCAAAAGCTCGATGCCGCGGAGTCGCGTGGGCTGAAGCTCTTCAACGCAGCCGACAAGGGCAACTGCGCGGCCTGCCACCTGAGCGAGCGCACGCCCGACGGCGCGTTTCCGCTGTTCACCGATTTTGGAATGATCGCCATCGGCGTGCCGCGCAATCGTGCACTGGCCGCCAATGCCGACCCCGCGTTTCACGACCTCGGCCTGTGCGGCCCGCTGCGCACCGACCTGGCAGACCGGCCGGAATACTGCGGCCTGTTCCGCACGCCCACGCTGCGCAACGTAGCGGTCAAACAGGCGTTCTTCCACAACGGCGTCTTCCACTCGCTCGATGAAGCGGTGCGCTTCTATGCACAGCGCGACACGGCACCCGCGCGCTGGTACGGCCGTGGTGCCGAAGGCAAGGTCCAGCCCTACGACGACCTGCCCTCGAAGTACCACCACAACGTCAACGTCGAAGCGCCCTTCGGCCAGCGGCCGGGTGCGAAGCCGGCCTTGACCGAGGCCGAGATTCGCGACGTCGTGGCCTTCCTCGGGACATTGACGGACGCCGATGCCGCCGCTGCCGGTCGGGCCGCTTCCACTCTGCGACCGCCGCAGTCGTCGAGGAACTGACGCCTTAATATCGGCGCTGGCTTTTTACCTGCAGCACCGA
>NZ_JASJXG010000086.1:0-10107 GCF_035018765.1 Variovorax sp. RTB1 | reverse complement strand
ATGGTCGGTTTTGGGTTGAAGTCATGAGCTGTGGCCTTTTGGAGAGCATCAAGCCTTCAACTTTAGAAGGATCTGCATGCGAAAGTTTCGCAGCGCAGACACGATCACGCACCGCCTGAAGCAAAAAAACCCGCCCGGCGCAAACGCACCGGGCGGGTTTTTTAAACGCCAAGCTCAATCGTGCAGCGAAGACAGAAACTGCTTCAGTTCAGGCGTCTGCGGGTTGCTGAACAGCTCGGTCGGCGGACCCATCTCGTGCACCTTGCCCTGATGCATGAAGATCAACCGGTCGCTCACCTTGCGGGCAAAACTCATCTCGTGCGTGACCATCAGCAAGGTCATGCCTTCGTCGGCCAGCGACTCCACTACGCGCAGCACTTCGCCGACCAGTTCGGGGTCGAGTGCCGACGTAATCTCGTCGCACAGCAGCACTGCCGGCTCCATCGCCAGCGCGCGCGCGATGGCCACGCGCTGTTGCTGGCCACCCGACAGCTGATCGGGCATGGCGTCGAACTTTTCTGCCAGGCCTACGCGGGCCAGCAGCTTCTTGGCTTGCGCCGTCGCCTCGGCGGTCGTCCGCTTCTTGACCAGCGTGGGCGCCAGCATGACGTTCTTGCCGACTGTCAGATGCGGGAACAGGTTGAAGCTCTGAAAGATCATGCCGACGTGCTGACGCAGCTCGCGCATGGCCATCGCGCTCTCGTGCAACAAGGGCTTGCCATCGACACTGAGCGCGCCCTCCTGGAACACTTCGAGCCCGTTGATGCAGCGCAGCAGCGTGCTCTTGCCGGAGCCGCTCTTGCCGATGACGGCGATGACTTCACCACGCTTCACTGTGAGGTCGATGCCCTTCAACACCTCGTTGGAGCCATAAGACTTTCGAAGGGCGGTGATCTGGACGATGGGCCCGCCGAGGGCGGTGCGCGCAGCGGCGGCCGGGGCTTCAACGACGGTGGACATTGATCTTCCTTTCGAGGTGCTTGGCATACAAGCTGATCGGGAAACACAGTGCGAAATACAGCAGCGCGACGCAGGCGAACACCACGAACGGCTGGAAGGTGGCGTTTGAAATCATGCTGCCGGCCTTGGTGAGTTCGACGAAGCCGATCACCGAAGCGAGCGCCGTGCCTTTGACCACCTGAACGAGAAAGCCCACGGTGGGCGCCGTGGCGATGGTGATCGCTTGCGGCAGGATGACGTGGCGCATCTGCTCGTCGAAGCTGAGCGCCAGGCTGCCGGATGCTTCCCATTGGCCCTTGGGAATCGAGGCCACGCAACCACGCCAGATCTCAGTGAGATAGGCGCTGGTGTAGAGCGTGAGCGCCACGGTGGCAGCGGTCCAGGCCGACACATCGACGCCCAGCAGCGCGATGCCAAAGTAAGCGAGGAACAACTGCATCAGCAGCGGTGTGCCCTGGAACAGCTGAACGTAAACGCTGATCGCACGGTCGAGCCATTTGCCGGCACGCAGGCGCAACAGCAGCAGGAACGCGCCCACCAGGCCACCACCGACGAAGGCGATCAACGACAGCGCGACGGTCCAGCGCAGCGCCAGCAGGAGGTTGCGCAGGATGTCCCAGAGGGTGAATTCGGTCATGGTGCTTTTTCTGCGCTCAGCGACCGAAGAGCCAGCGCGGGCCGGCCCAGTCGAGGAGGCGCCGCAGAGCCACGGACAACGCGACGTAGATGAGCGTGGCAACGATGAATGCTTCGAAAGCGCGGAAGTTGCGGCTCTGGATCAGGTTCGCCGCATAACTCAGCTCTTCGACCGATATCTGGCCGCACACCGAGGAGCCGAGCATGACGATGATGATCTGGCTCACCATCGACGGCCAGACCTTCTTAAGCGCCGGAGGCAGTACCACGCGCAAGAAGACCTGCGCCTTGTTGAGCGCGAGGCTCACCGCCGCTTCGATCTGGCCCTTGGGCGTGGCCTCGATGCCGGCGCGAATGATCTCGGTCGAATAAGCACCGAGGTTGGCAACCATCGCGATGATCGATGCCACCTCCGGCGACAGCTTGACGCCCGCCGCCGGCAAGCCGAAGAAGATGAAGAACAGCTGCACGATGAACGGCGTGTTGCGGATCAGCTCCACATACGCGCCGACCACCCAGCGCAGCCAGGCCGGTCCGCTGGAACGTGCCCATGCACAGGCCACGCCGACGACCATACCGATGAGCGTGGCGATGGCCGTCAGGCCGATCGTCCACGTGATCCCCTTGGCAAGCAAACGCCAGTCGACGAGGATGGCGCCGAAGTCGAATTCCATGCGGGTGGCCGGTGCGCGTGATCAGACCGGCAGGTCGCCGATGCCCTTGCCGAGCCACTTCTTCGACATGGCGTCGAGCGTGCCGTCCTTCTTTGCGGCGGCGATGATCTCGTTGACCTTCAGCTTGAGCGCGTCTTCGCCCTTGGCGATGCCGACAAAGCACGGGCTGTCTTTCAGCAAGAGCTTGTACTCGGCGTTGATCTTGGGGTTCTTGCGGATCATCTCGGCCGCGACCGCGCCGCTCATGGCGATGGTTTGCGTCTGCCCGGCGACGAAGGCGGCGACAGTGGCGTTGTTGTCTTCGAAGCGGCGGTAGTCGACGTTCGCCGGTGCCACCTTGTTCAGTTCCTGGTCTTCCATCGCGCCGCGCGTCACCGCCACGGTCTTGCCGGCCATTTCCTTGAAGTCGGTCAGCTTCACGCTCTTCGACGCGAACACGCCCTGGAAGAACGGCGCGTAGGCCGACGAGAAGTCCATCACCTTTTCGCGCTCGGCATTCTTGCCCAGCGTAGAGATCACCAGATCCGCCTTCTTGGTCTGCAGGTAGGGTATGCGGTTGGCGCTGGTCACCGGCACCAGCTCGAGCTTGACACCCATCTTGGCGGCGATGAGCCGCGCCGTGTCGATGTCCAGTCCCTGCGGCGCCATGTCGGTGCCGACGAAGCCGTAAGGCGGGTAGTCGGTGGGAATCGCCACCTTCAGCGTCTTGGACTTCATCACGTTGTCTAGGACGTTTTGCGCCTGCACGCCGCCGGCGGCAAACAGGGAAGCTGCGGCGATCGCGAGTATGAAGTGGCGTTTCGAGAAATTGGACGGCATGGCAGGGCTCCTGAATAAGTCGACGGTTCGTCGTTGTATGCAACATCGGTGCCAGCGCGTGTGCGGCAGTCCGGCCGCCTGGCCCCGAAAGAGCCGTGCCGCGGTGCCGAATGCGGGTCGCCAAGGTGACGCCATCGGGGCATCCCCGATGCGGCGAATCCACCCGCGGGCGTAGGCTGCCGGCTTCCCGGGCCTGACCTGAACCGACTTAATTTTTCGACTGAGAAACACATGGATCGCCCGCACTACAAATTCTGGCCGCAGCGCCTGCCTCATTCGATCACCGTGCCCGCGACCTCGCTGTGGCACAACCTTGCGACTTCCGCCGCGCGGTTCCCGGACAAGGCGGCGCTGGTGTTTTTTGGCAGCGTGATCACGTACCGCGAGTTCGCGGCGCAGGTCGATCGGCTCGCTGGAACGCTGCATGCGCTGGGTGTTAGGCGCGGTGACCGCGTGGTACTGGACATGCAGAACTGCCCGCAGCTGGTGATCTCGCACTTCGCGATCCTCCGAGCCAATGCGGTGGTGGTGCCGGTCAATCCGATGAACCGTGCCGAGGAGCTCAAGCACTACATCACCGACCCCGATGCCAAGGTCGCGATCACCACCGGCGACCTGGCACCGGAGTTGGCCAAGGCCAGCAACGCGCTGGACGCGAAGGACCGCCTGGCGCACATGATCGTCACGCATTTCACCGACACCTTCGATGCCGAAGTCAGCGGCGACGAGGCGCCTGCGCCGGCTTGGCGCGACTGGCTGCTCACCCGCCATCCGCTACCCGAACTCGCCAACGGAAAGACCATGACGTGGACCGACGCGTTGAGCGCCGGCCATGCACCGCCGGAGCATGTAGTCGGCGCCAACGACATGGCATTGCTGCCCTACACCAGCGGCACCACAGGCTTGCCCAAGGGGTGCATCCACAACCACTCGAGCCTGAATCACAACGCCTTCGCCGGCCAGTTGTGGGGTCTGGGTTCGGCCGAGGCGATCGTACTGGCCGTGGTGCCGATGTTCCACATCACCGGCACGGTCAGCATGATGCACACGTCGATCCTCTTCGGCGGCACGCTGGTCATCATGCCGCGCTGGGATCGTGAAGTGGCGGGGCGGCTCATCTCGCGCTGGAAGGTCTCGAGCTGGACCAACATCCCGACGATGGTGATCGACCTGATGGCCAGCCCGAATTTCGCAAGCTACGACCTCACCAGCCTGACCTACATCGGTGGCGGCGGCGCGGCGATGCCGCAGGCGGTGGCGCAGCGGCTGCTGGAGCAGTTCGGCCTGAAGTACCAGGAAGGCTATGGCCTGACAGAGACAGCGGCGCCGTCGCATGCCAATCCGTTCGAGCATCCGAAGCAGCAGTGTCTCGGCATCCCGTACATGAGCACCGATTCGCGCGTCATCGACCCCGACACGCTCAAGGAGTTGGGCGTGGGTGAGTCGGGCGAAATCATCACGCACGGGCCCGAGGTGTTCCAGGGCTACTGGAAGCGGCCGGATGCCACGGCGGCGGCGTTCATCGAGTTCGAGGGCAAGCGCTTCTTTCGCACTGGCGACATGGGCCGTGTCGACGAAGACGGCTACTTCTTCATGACCGACAGATTGAAGCGAATGATCAACGCGAGCGGCTTCAAGGTGTGGCCAGCCGAGGTCGAGTTGCTGATGTTCCGCAACCCCGCCATCCAGGAGGCGTGCGTCATTTCGATGAAGGACGACTACCGCGGCGAATCGGTCAAGGCGATGGTGGTGCTGCGCCCGACGCACGAAGACACGACCGAGCAGCAGATCATCGACTGGTGCCGCGAGAACATGGCGGTCTACAAGATCCCGCGCAAGGTGCAGTTCGTCGATGCGTTGCCCAAGAGCGGCAGCGGCAAGGTGATGTGGCGGTTGCTGCAGGAAGCCGAGTCGAAAGTCGACTGAGGGACGTCGAGTGGCTGCAACGCAGCGTCAGGGTTTGCGCCCGCCCGGCGGCACGAACTTCCTCAACATCGTCTGGCCCAGCGGCGTGATCGCCGTGACAGTGGCGATGGGTTGCACGTAGCCATCGAGCGTGCGGACCGGCGCCGGAATGGTCGCCTTGATATGCCCCGCCATCACCAGAATGCGTACGGCATCGACGTTTCGGCCGCCTTCGATGTTGCAGGGCAGAGTGGCGGCGGCGAGCCGGTGAAGGAGCGTGATGGGCATGCTTTGATGAATCGTCGCTTACCACCCAGCACCGAGCACATGCTCGGGCGGCAGAAGAGGGCGGACTCATTCACGGGATGATACGCAGTGGTTGTGCGCGCACCGGCGGCTTGTGCCAGAGTGCTCTAACGGTGCCTGCCGGTGACTACTGGCTTGAGCGATACCAGCGCGACCGGCCCCGTGCGGGCTTGTCCTACGCGGCGGGTCACCGACCTTGGGCTACAACCACTCCTGCTAATTCAACGGAGACCTCATGAGCTTTTTACGGCCGATGGCGCAGGGGGCAGATGCGCTGCGACTGCGCTTCGCTGAGGTGAGGGCGCACAGCGTCGGGCTGGCGGCGCCCCTGTCTCCTGAAGACCAGTGCATCCAGTCGATGCCCGATGCGAGCCCCACCAAGTGGCATCTCGCGCACACGACATGGTTCTTCGAGACGGTGCTGCTTCAAATGCATTCGACCGGCTACCAGCCGTTCGATGCGCGCTTTCATTTCCTTTTCAACTCGTACTACGAGGCACTGGGGCCGCGTCACCCACGCCCACATCGCGGCTTGCTGACCCGTCCGTCGATCGACGAAGTGCATGCCTATCGTCAGTATGTCGATGCATCCGTGATGGCGTTGCTCGAGGGTGCCGACAACGCGTTGTGGGAAACGATCGAACCAATCGTCGTGCTCGGGCTGCATCACGAGCAGCAGCATCAGGAGCTGCTCGTTACCGACATATTGCACGCGCTGTCCCGCAACCCTTTGCTGCCTGCGTATCGGCCGGCCAATGGTCCGGCGCTGCGCCTTGCTTCGGTTGCTGCGCCGGCGCGTTGGTTGCGGCAGGAAGGCGGCGTGGTGGAGGTCGGCTTCCAGCCGAGTGACGAAGGCAATGACTTCGCATTCGACAACGAGACGCCGCGTCACTCCGTGCTTCTGCGCCCGTTCGAGATCGCAGACCGTCTGGTGACTTGCGGCGACTACGCGCAATTCATTGCCGATGGCGGTTACCAGCGGCCAGACCTCTGGCTGTCGGATGGTTGGGCGGCGGTCAAGGCAAACGACTTGCGGGCGCCTGCGTATTGGCTATCGCCGGACGATCCACGCATCGCGCAACATGGTGCGAGCACCGCTGGCTGGCAGGTGTTCGGACTGAACGGTGTGCGGCCGATGGAGCCGGAAGCACCGGTGTCGCAACTGAGCTTTTATGAAGCGTCCGCCTATGCGGAATGGGCCGGTGCGCGATTGCCGACCGAGTTCGAATGGGAGGCTGCAATCGACACCCCTGGCATGGCGCAAGCCACTGGCCACGTCTGGCAATGGACGCGCTCTTCTTACGACCCGTATCCCGGCTTTCGCCCGCTACCTGGCATCGCCGCCGAATACAACGGCAAGTTCATGGTCGGCCAATTGATATTGCGTGGCGGCAGCGTGGCGACCCCGCAGGGCCATACCCGCCCGAGTTATCGCAACTTTTTTCCGCCGGCAGCCCGCTGGCAATTTACCGGCGTGCGCTTGGCGCGCGACATCTGAAATGAGAAATCCAGTCGTCAATCTCGACATGCCGCGCGCCCGTGTTCGGACCACCACCACGGTCGAGCCGTCAGAGTTCGCCCGCGACCTGATGGCGGGCCTCGCGCGCACGCCGCGCAATGTGCCGCCCAAGTATTTCTACGATGCTGCGGGTTCGGCCTTGTTCGACGGCATTTGCGAACTGCCCGAGTACTACCCGACGCGCACCGAGCTGCGCATCCTTGCCGAGCGTGCGCCCGAGATTGCAGCGCAGATCGGGCCTCGCGCCGAGCTCGTGGAATTCGGCGCCGGTTCGCTTACCAAGGTGCGCTTGCTGTTCGACGCATTCAATGCCGAAGACGCGCCGCGGCGTTACCTGCCGATCGATATCTCGGGCGAACATCTGGAGGGGGCAGCCGAGCGGCTGCGTGCCGACTATCCGGAGCTGGTCGTGCAACCGATCGTCGCCGACTACACGATGCCGCTGGTGTTGCCGGCGACAGGCGCCGGCGTCGGTCAGCGCGTCGGCTTTTTCCCCGGCTCGACCATTGGCAACTTTCATCCCGAAGAAGCGCTGTCGTTCATGCAACTCGCAGCGCGTTTGTTGCGCGGCGGCGGCATGCTGGTTGGCGTCGATCTGGTGAAGGAGCCTTCTCGGTTGCACGCGGCGTACAACGACGCGCAGGGCGTGACTGCGGCCTTCAATTTGAATCTGCTGCTCCGGGCCAATCGCGAACTGGGTGCCGACTTCGACCTCGATGCGTTCGGCCATTACGCGTTCTACAACCCGCTGCTGCAGCGCATCGAGATGCATCTTGTGAGCCGGCGCGCGCAGACCGTGAACATCGGCGGCGAGCGCTTCGACTTCTTCGAAGGCGAGAGCATCCATACCGAGAATTCGCACAAGTTCACCGTCGAAGGCTTCCGTGCGCTGGCCGTGCGCGCCGGCTTTCGACCCGGCCCGGTGTGGACCGACGAGGCGCGCCTGTTCAGCGTCCACTGGCTCCACGCGCCGGCTGCACAATAGACGCTCTCCTGGAGATATGAAATGAAAGCAACCTGGAACGGCGCCACCATCGCCGAAAGCGACGACACCGTGGTTGTCGAAGGCAACCACTACTTTCCGTTGAGTTCGCTCAACCGCGAACACGTGACCTTCAGCAACCACAAGACAACCTGTCCCTGGAAGGGCATGGCGAGCTATTACTCATTGCTGGTCAAGGGTGAAATGAACGCCGACGCTGCCTGGTACTACCCCGACCCGAAGCCCGCAGCAGATGAAATCAAGGACCGAGTTGCCTTCTGGAAGGGCGTCAAGGTCGCCGCGTGAGCCCAATGGCCGATCCGCCATCCGCTTATTCATCCACTTCGCCACCATTTTCACCACCTTTCAACTCGCCGGCTGAAACGCCATCGTTGCTGCGGGAACAGGGTTATGCCTTGCTCAGCCCGAGTGGCGTCGCCGAGTGGCTCGGCGAGCCGCTGGCACAGCTCGAGGCTCTCCACGAAGACTGGAGCGACTTGCCGCCCGACGAATACCTGAAAGACGGCGGCCGCTATCGGCAACGCCGCCATGCGTGTTTCACCGTCGACGCCGAAGCGGTCGATCAGGTGCCGCATCGTGCCCACTGGCAGCCGGTCGAATACAACGCGTTGCACGGCGGCATGCGGCGGTGGTTCAAGCCGATGCTCGCCGGCACGATCGCGCAGCCTGTGTGGACGCACCTGATGCGCGGTCTCGCGCGACTGGCCAGCGGGCTCCGGGGTGATCAACGCTGGTCCCTCGAGGCGCATCAGTTCCGCATCGACACGGCCGGCGGCATCGGCAGGCCGACACCCGAGGGCGCGCACCGTGACGGCGTCGATCTGGTGGCGGTGGCGTTCGTCGGGCGGCACAATGTCAAGGGTGGCGAGACGCGCGTGTTCGAGGCGAACGGTCGCCGCGGGGAACGCTTTACGATGACCGAGCCGTGGAGTCTTTTGTTGCTCGACGATGCCCGCGTGATTCATGAGTCGACTCCGATCCAGCCGATCGACGAGACGGCGCCGGGCTTTCGGGATACGCTCGTGGTCACGTGCCGCGCCCACGGTTTTCAGGGCGACTGAACGTCGTCGCAAGACAAAAGGAGGTCCGCATGTTCAATCACATCCTGGTTCCCATCGACGGCTCCGAAACGTCGATGCACGCGGTCAGCAAAGCGAGCGGGCTCGCGCTGGCTTTTGGCAGTCGCATCACGCTGATCCACGTGATCGACAACTATCCGTTCATCGGTATCGGCGCCGACTACGCGCTGGGCCAGAACGAATATCTCGCTGCCGCCACGAGCAGTGCCAATGCGGCGCTGGCACGCGGCGTGGCATCGCTGGCGGCTGAAGGGCTGCACAGCGATCAGCGCGTGATCGACGGGCACGTGGTGCACGAAGGCATCGTCGACACTGCCAACGGCATCGGTGCCGACCTGATCGTCATGGGCTCGCATGGGCGTGCGGGCATCGAGAAGTTGCTGCTCGGCAGCGTGACACAACGCGTGCTACAGGACGCGCGGATGCCGGTGCTGGTCGTGAAGGGCGAATAGAGCGGCTCTTTTTGGTTGAAGGCGTTTGCCTTCCTCGGCGTCGCTCAGGGTGTTCGACCCGAGCCGGTGCGCGCCTCGAATGGCGCGACGCTCTCGAAACGTATTGTTTGCCGCGTCACCGGATGCACCAACGCCAGCACCGTCGCGTGCAGCATGAGCCGCGTTGCGAGTTGCCTGACCGCTTCGCTCGCATACAGCGCATCGCCGACGATTGCGTGCCCGATCGACGCGAGATGCACGCGCAGCTGGTGAGTGCGACCCGTCAGCGGCTCCAGCAAAACATGGGTCGCCATCCGCTCTTGCGCGCGCTGAAGCGTCATCGGCCCGAGCGCCCGCCAGCGCGTCACGCTCGGCTTTCCTGCCGCATCGATCTTCTGCGATGGCCGACGCGGCCAGTCGGCCATCAGTGGCGCGTCGATGGTGGCCCACTCTTCTGAGATGGGCAACACACCATCGACGATCGCTTCGTAGCGCTTGTGCACTTCGCGCCTCGCGAATGCATCGCCAAGCGCCCGCTGCATATCGATGCCGCGTGCCATCACGACCAGTCCACTCGTTGACATGTCGAGCCGGTGCACGACGAGCGCATCCGCCCAGCGTTGCTGTGCTCGTGCGCTCAGGCAGTCCTGCTTGTCTTCGCCACGGCCGGGTACGCAGAGGAGCCCGGCGGGCTTGTCGAATACCAGCAGGTGCGCGTCTTCGTGAATCAGGTGGAGGTCGGTCATTGGGCGCGGCGTGTCGACGAGTGTAGAAG
>NZ_JASJXG010000085.1:0-10909 GCF_035018765.1 Variovorax sp. RTB1 | reverse complement strand
TGGCTACGGTGGCGGTGGTGGCGGTGGCCGTTCGTTCGGCCGCTGATCGCGGACCGCATCAGGAACAGATCGGCAATCGATCGACAAAAAAGGGCGCTACGGCGCCCTTTTTTTCTGTGCGCCACGCTTAGAACGGCGGGCCCGAGTTGCTGCCTTGAAAATACCCGTGAAACGAATTTCCGAAAATGACGGCAAGGCCGAATTGAGGCGCACAGTTTTACGGTTTCTGGCCGGGCAGCGCCTGGGTCCAACTGACGAGAGAATCTGAACAATGAATCTGATCGCAATCGATTGGGGCACGAGCTCGTTGCGCGGCGCGCTGCTCGACCCGAAGGGCCACGTACTTGAAGAAAAGAGCCACGCGCGCGGCATCCTTACGGTGCCGCCCGGTGAATTCAAGAGCGTGTTCGACTCGCTCTTCGGCGAATGGATGCAACCGCTAGGTTCGCGCTGCCTCATCTCCGGCATGGCCGGCAGCAAGCAGGGCTGGATCGAGGCACCCTACTGCGCCTGCCCGGCGGGGATGGAGGAACTCGGCAACCGCATCGTCGACATCGAGGCCAGCGCCAACCGAACGATTTCGATGGTGCCCGGCCTCCGCGACGAACACGACGGCGTGCCGGACGTGATGCGCGGCGAAGAAGTGCAGATCTTCGGCGCGATGGCGTTGACAGGCCGCGATGAAGGCGTCTTCGTGCTGCCTGGCACGCACAACAAATGGGTCACCGTGCGCAAGGGTCGCATCGCTGGTTTTCGCACCTTCATGACCGGCGAGTTCTATGCGCTGCTGAGCCAGCATTCGATCCTGGCGCGCATGCTCGACGTCACTGCACCGCTCGACGAAGCCGCTTTCCTGCAGGGCGTGACGCAGACCGACAACGGTCAGGGCGTGCTGCACAACGCGTTCGGTGCGCGCTCGCTTCCCCTGTTCGACCGCATGCCCAAAGCCGAAGTGGCGAGCTATCTTTCAGGCTTGCTGATCGGCGAAGAGCTGCGCACGCAGTCGCTTCATGGCATCGGCGAAGTGGTGCTCATCGGCTCGCCCACCCTGACCGAACGCTATGCGCTGGCGCTGCGAACGATCGGCGTCGCAACCCACATGCTGGGCGCAGAGGCGACGTGGGCCGGGCTGCATGCGTTGTCGGCCTATCAGCGCACGGTGGCCTGAGCTGCCACGTCACGGTCCAACTTACCCATCACATGATCACCTTGACCCCACTCGAAAAGTTCAGCGCCGCAGCGAGCCAACTTCCACTTGTAGCCATCCTGCGCGGCCTGTCGCCCGGGGAAGCGAATGCCGTTGGCGATGCCATCGTCGAGCCCGGCTTCAGGCTGCTCGAAGTGCCGCTCAATTCACCGCGACCGTACGAGAGCATCGCGCTGTTGCGCGCGCGCTTTCCGCAGGCACTTGTGGGCGCGGGCACGGTGCTTTCCGTGGCCCAGGTTCATCAGGTGCGCGAAGCCGGCGGCGAGCTGATCGTCTCGCCCAACTTCAACGCCGAAGTCGTCGCCGAGGCCGCACGCCTCGGCATGGTCTGCCTGCCGGGCGTGATGACGCCGACCGAGGCTTTCGGGGCGCTGGCCGCAGGTGCGACCGGGCTGAAGCTGTTCCCGGCCGAGCTGGCGTCCCCCGCCGTCGTCAAGGCTCTGCTGGCGGTGCTGCCATCTGGCACGCCGCTGATGCCGGTGGGCGGCATCACGCCGAGCAACATGACGGAATGGCGGGCCGCAGGCGCGACCGGTTTCGGCATCGGCTCGTCGTTGTACAAGCCCGGCAAAGAAGCGTCGGCGGTGCGCGACACAGCCATGGCTTTCGTCGCTGCTTACAACGGCGTGGTGCGCGCGTGATGAGCGCCTTGCCTTCAGCCTTTGCGCCATCCGCCGAGGCCGACTACGCCAGCCCGGCAGTGCGCCAGCTGCGCGACGATCTCGCGCTCGCTTTGCGAGCCGCCGCCCACCACGACTTGTCCGAAGGCGTCTGCAATCACTTCAGCGTGCTGCTGCCCGGCGCGCAAGACCGCTACCTCATCAACCCGCGTGGGCTGCACTGGAGCGAGATTGGCGCCGACGACATCGTATTGATCGACGTGCGGGGCAACGTGCTGGCCGGGCGACATCGGGTGGAGCCGACCGCCCTCTTCATCCACGGCGCGGTGCATCGCATCGCCGGCCATGCCGTGGTGCTGCACTGCCATATGCCTTACGCGACGGCGCTCACGCTGACCGCAGACCGCGCGCTCGATCCGACGCTGAGCCAGAACGCAATGCGCTTCATGGACCGCATCGCGATCGACGGCCACTACAACGGCCTCGCGCTCGACGATGCAGAAGGCGAACGCATCGCGCATGCGATGGCGGGCAAGGACGTGGCCTTTCTGGCGAATCACGGCGTGATCGTCGCCGGCGCCTCCGTCGCGCACGCGTACGACGACCTGTACTACCTCGAGCGCGCGTGCCTGCACCAGGTCATTGCGCAATCGACCGGCCGGCCACTGGCGCCGGTCGATGCACGGCTGGCGGCGAAGGTCGCGGCGCAGGTGCAAAGCGAACGCGAACAGTCGGACCTGTTCTTCGACGCGCTGCGACGGATGCTGCCCGCGCCCGCTTCGGCGTTTGCACCGCTGACTGCAGGCAAACACCGAGGCTGAACGGCCACTGACGGCTTACAGTTATTCATGACACTTCGCGTGCGGCTTACAAAGACTTCACATCGGCCGGCGACGATAGTGACTCTTATCACTCCATCGGAGTTGCCATGAAAAAGCTCTCTTTCGTCATTGCCGCAGCGGCCCTTCTGTCGCTCGGTGCCATCGGCACCGCAGCACAGGCGCAGCCGTTCGGTGGCCACACCATCCAGGCGCAGGTCTACGTCGTGCCCCCTCCGCCACCGCCCGGCTACTACCATCGCCCGCCGCCGCGTTATTACAACGCGCCGAACCATTACCGCCATAACGATCGTCGTTGGGAAGATCGCCGCCGCTGGGATCATCGCCGCGGGCGCTGGGACAACGACCGTGACGGCGTGCCCAATCGCTACGACCGCGCGCCGAACAATCCTTATCGTCGTTGAGTCGACCGCCCAAGCGGCGAAGCGGCAAAGTGGCAAAGTGGCGAGACGGCCTAGTGGATCAGGCCTGCCGCAGCCGCCGGAGCAATCCGGCCGTACTGCGCGGCCAGCCGACCCGGCCGAACCAGGCGCCGCCAGCAATGGCCGACGCGATGACGATGCCGTAGACCACCATCGCAACGCCCTGCATCGTGAAAACCTGAACAAGCTGGCCGCCCCATCGCAGCGCCAGCCAGCCACCGATGCCCGCGACAGCGAGCCGCGCCAGGTTGCCGATCACCGGCCACAACAAGCGACCCGCGCCCTGCGACGCGAAGTACAGCACCAGACCTACGCCGAAGAAGCCGTACATCGGGCCCGCCGCGCGCAGGTACTGCGAACCGGTTTCCAGCATTGCCGGATCGTTCCCGAACAGGCCGAGCCATTCGCGCGGAAAGATCGCCGCCGCGATGCCGACGACTTCGGTCAGCGCGAACGCCATCGCCGCACCGGTCCACGCAGCGCGCATGGCGCGCTCGCGCTGACCCGCGCCGATGCAGGTACCGACCATCGCGACCAGCGGCGCGCCGAGGCCGAACACCAGCGGCACCAGCAAATATTCGAGCCGTGAAGCGGTACCGTATCCGGCGATGGCACCGGAGCCGAAGTGACCCGACAACGCGGTCGCGATGCCGATCGACAGATTGGTCGCCACGGTCGAGATCGAGCCGACCAAGCCGATGACCAGGATGTCGCGAAACAGAGTCCAACGCAGCTTGACGCCAGCGATCTTGGGTTTCAGCAAGCTACGGTTCGATCGCAGGTACAGGAGCAGCGCGATGGTGCCACCCAGGTAATACAGCAGCAAGGCGATCGCGCCACCGGCAATGCCCATGCCCGGAATCGGACCCCATCCGAAGATCAGCAAGGGCGACACCGGGATCAAGAAGACCACGCCCACGACCGTCACGTTGGCTGGCACCGCCATGTTGCCGGTGCCGCGAATCACTGCCGCGAGCGAGTTGAACATCCACACCAGGATCGCACCGGCGAAGACCCAGTGCGAGTACGTCAGCGCCGCTTCGAGCGCCGCGCCGCTTCCGCCCATCAGCGCATACAACCAGCGCCCGCCCAGCAACAACACGGCTGAAAACGCAACACCGAAACCGAGCGCGATCACGCCGGCATGCACCACCAGTGCGTCGGCATCGCCACGACGACCCGCACCGAGCGCGCGAGCGATAGACGAAGCGATGCCGCCGCCCATCGCGCCTGCCGACGTCATCTGCATCAGCATGACGATGGGGAACACCAGCGCCATGCCGGCCAAGGCGTCGAGTCCGAGCTTGCCGACGAAGTAGGTTTCGATGAGGCCGACGGCGGCCTGCGCCACCATCACGACGATATTGGGTGCGGCGAGTCGCAGGAGCGTCGGGACGATCGGTGCTTCGAGCAGGAGACGGGTGCGCGAGTCGATGGTGATCGCCGTCATTTCATCTCTCTCAAGCGCGCGCAACGCTGGTCGGCGCGGCGGGTCGTTTGACTGGCGCTGCCGCAGCAGGGCCTGCAGGACGCTTGATCAGCAGCACCAGCACCGCGGCCAGCAGGCACGCAGCGCCAGCCGCATACAGAGCCGGGCTGTAGGTCAACAGCAAGGTGCGCGCGAAGCCAGCGCCATAGGCCGCCGTAGCGGCCCCAAGCTGATGCGCTGCGAAGATCCAGCCGAACACCAGACCGACCTTTTGCGGGCCGAAGGTGACGCCGGCGAGCTTGACCGTCGGCGGTACGGTCGCTATCCAGTCGAGCCCGTAAAACATCGCGAACAGGCCGAGGCCGTAGATCGTGAACTCGGAATGCGGCAGCCAGAACAGTGACAGGCCACGTAGGCCGTAGTACCAGAAGAGCAGCTTGCGGTTGTCGTAGCGATCGGACAGCCAGCCCGACATGATGGTGCCGACGAAGTCGAACGCGCCCATCATCGCCAGCACCGAAGCAGCAGGTATGGCGCCCATGCCGTTGTCGCCGCAGAGCGAAATAAAGTGGGTCTGCACCAGCCCGTTGGTGCTCAGCCCGCAGATGAAGAAGGTGCCGGCGAGGATCCAGAACGTCTTGTTGGACGAGGCTTCACGCAGCGTGATGAACGGCGTGCGCCAGTTCATGACCATCGCGGGCGGCGGCGGCGGTGCTGCGCCTGCCGCGGCGGGCGTCTGGCCGTAGGGCAGCAGGCCGATATCGGACGGCCGGTTGCGCACGAAGAGCAAACACAGCAACGCGATCACGATGGCGCCGAAGAACACCGGCACGGTGGCGGAACGCCAGCCCCAGTGTTCGATCATCCATGCTGCCACCGGCAAGAAAGCCAGTTGCCCCGTCGCCGAACTGGCCGTCAACATGCCGATGACCAGCCCGCGTCGCCCGACGAACCAGCGGTTGGCCACCACCGCGCCGAGCACCAGCGCCGTCATGCCGGTACCGATGCCGAGCATCAGGCTCCAGACGATGAAGAGTTGCCAGAGCTGCGATGCCAGCGTGACCAGCGCCATGCCCGAGCCGACCAGCGCCAGCCCGACGCACATCACCGCGCGCAGGCCGTAGCGCTCCATCAACACCGCCGCGAACGGCCCCATGAGTCCGAACAGCGCGAAGCGCAATGCCAGCGCCGACGACACCTGCTCGGTGCTCCAGCCGAACTCCTTGCCGAGCGGTTGCATCATCGCGCCCGGCAGGCCGAGCGCCGCCGACATCATCAGCATCGTCAGGAAGGTGACAGCGGCAATGATCCAGCCGTAATGGATGCCACGGCGCTGCAGCCATGCGGAGAACTGGGGAGCGAACATGCGACCTCTGCGACTAAAAAATGGGATCTAAAAGACGGGACGAGAACGTGAGCAGGAGCGAAAGCTGTACGAGCGTCAGCTCTCTTGCGCAGCTACGGCCACCGCATCGGCACCGAGCAACTCGAGCGAGTCGTCGACCAGCTGATGCAATGCCAGCACGCGATCCGCACCCAGGATTCGGTTGAGGTCGAGCTGTGCGCTGCGCCACAGGCGTTGCGCTTCGACGCGCTTGACACGGCCTGCATCGGTGATGGTGATGAGCCGACTCCGCGCATCCACGCCCTCGCATTGCGTGAGATAGCCGGCCACCAGCAGCGGCTTGAGATTGCGGGTGAGGGTCGAAGCCTCGACGTTCATAGCGCGCGCCAGATCGATGGGGCGCAACGGGCCCAACTTGATGACATGCGACAACAGTGAATACTGCGAAGTCTTGAGCCCGCACTCAGTCAGCGCGCCGTCGTAATGCCGTGAAACCACCCGGCCCAGGCTGCGCAGCTTGAAGTTGGTACAGCCCTGGGGCTCGATTCGTGTCGCGGTGGCAGCTTTCATGCGCGTCTATTGTATCTACAATAGTTGCACCTACAACTATCTGAGGAAATCCCGTGTCTGAGAACAACCAGCTCGAAGCCTGGATCGCGAGAGAAACCGAAGTAAACGCGCTGCTGCACGCCGGTCCCGGACCAGGCGTTGCGCGACCGGAAGACATCGAAGGCCTGACCGGTCTCGAAGTAATGCAGGCCATGATGGATGGCAAGATTCCCTATGCCGCGATTGCCAGGACACTGAACTTCACCGTCGTCGAAATCAGCACCGGCGTGGCGATCTTCCAGGGCGAGCCGCTGGCCGAGCACCTGAATCCACTTGGCACCATTCACGGTGGCTGGGCCGCCACGATGCTCGACTCGGCATTGGGTTGCTCGGTCCATACGATGATGCCGCCGGGCCGTGGCTACACGACGGCCGAACTCGGCGTCAACTACGTCAAGGCCCTCACGCCCAAAGTGCAACGCGTGCGCGCCATCGGCAAGGTGATCCATTGCGGTCGCCAACTGGCCACAGCTGAAGCAAGGCTCGTCGGACCCGACGGCACGCTCTACGCCCACGCCACCACGACCTGCCTGGTGTTCGAACTCCCCAAGCGCTAAAAGGCGCGGCGCGCCAAAATCGGGGTTTCCACGACGACAAGAAATCCCAAAATGAAATTGCTTCACACGATGCTACGCGTCGGCAACCTGCAGCGTTCGATCGACTTCTACACGAAGGTGCTAGGCATGAACCTGCTGCGCACGTCCGAGAACCCCGAATACAAATACAGCCTGGCCTTCATCGGCTATGGCGAAGGAAATCCGGCGCAGGCCGAGATCGAACTGACCTACAACTGGGGCACCGAAAGCTACGACCTCGGCAGCGCCTACGGCCACATCGCCCTCGGCGTGCCTGATGCCTACGCGGCCTGCGACAAGATCAAGGCGGCTGGCGGCAACGTGTCGCGCGAGGCAGGCCCGGTCAAGGGCGGCAGCACGGTCATCGCCTTCGTGACGGATCCTGACGGCTACAAGATCGAATTAATACAACAAAAATCAACAGCTTACGAAGACAGACGCCACTCAGACGCCACAAGGGCAGATCCCCTGCGCGGCGCGTAACAGATTGGCAAAAACCCGTACAAGCGAACTTTGCCACTTGCTTGAATTAGTGATAAAAAACGTAGCATGGCTACGACAGAACGAACAAAACTAAAGACTCTCCACGCTCACTGGCCACCAGGAACGCCGTTGACATCGCAGGATCTGGCCGCGCGGGGCATCTCCGCCGACCTGGCTGTGCACTATGCACGCGCCGGCTGGCTCACTCGCCTGGCGCGCGGGGTGTACTGCCGCCCGAACGACGTGCTGGACCTGCAACCCTGCCTGCTCTTGCTGGAGCGAGTCGTCGATGGGCTGCACGTCGGCGGCAAGTCGTCGCTCGACTGGTACGGGGTACGGCATTACGTGTCGCAGCAACCCGTCCTGCAACTCTACGGCTGGACTGCGGCCAAGCTGCCCGACTGGTTCACCGAACGCTTCCCGGCCGAATACCACCGCAAGCGCCTGTTCGACGAGTCACCAAGCGCTCCGTTGCATGCTGGCCCGTTCGAGAAGCTCAGCGGCGCGCCGCGGGTTTCGGCTCCCGAACGCGGATTGCTGGAAGTGCTCAGCGAGGTCGGCGTGCGACAGCCGCTGCAAGAAGCGCGTGAGCTGGCAGAGAGTGCGTACAGCCTGCGGGCCGAGGTGCTGCGCGAACTGCTGCAACGCTGCACCAGCGTCAAGACCGTGCGCTTGTGCCTGCAGATCGGACGCGAACTCTCCCTGCCCTGGACTGCGAAGCTGGACCCCGCGCAACTGCCCACCGGCAGCGCGAGGGCCTGGGTGTCCCGGTCGGTGAATGGGCTCCTGGTGCTCAAACCATGAACCAGACCTACCTCGACACCGCCCGCCTGCTGACACAGATCGCGCCCTTCGTCTTCGCGGACGGCACCTTCGCACTCAAGGGCGGCACGGCAATCAATCTGTTCATTCGAGACATGCCACGGCTGTCTGTCGATCTGGATCTGGTCTTCCCCGACCACAGCCTGCCCCGCGACGCAGCACTCATCCGCATCAACGACGCCATCCGGCAATCCGCAGAGCGCCTGAACGCCCAAGGTTTTCAGACGCACACGCTGGCAACGCCCGATGCCGGCGAAACCAAACTGCTGGTACGACGTGGGAAGATCGAGGTCAAGGTCGAAGTGAACTTCGTGATGCGGGGCACCGTCCAGCCTGTGCGCACTGCGGCCTTGACGCCTGCGGCCCGCGACACCTTGCTGGCTGAGTTAGAGATCCCGGTGGTGTCGCTGGAGGATGTGTACGGCGGCAAGCTCGTCGCAGCCATGGATCGCCAGCATCCCCGCGACCTGTTCGACGTGATGCAGTTGTTCTCGCATGAAGGCATCACCCCAGGCATCCGGCGCGCCTTCGTGGTCTACCTCGCCAGTCACAACCGACCGGTCCACGAAGTCTTGTTCCCGGCCATGCGCGATATCGGCCAGGAGTATGAGCGCAACTTCAGGGGCATGACCACCGAGCCAGTGGAACTGGATGCGCTCCTCGCCGCGCGCGAGCGCTTGGTTCAGGAGCTGCACCGCGGCCTCGATGCGGATGAGCGCCGCTTTTTGGTGTCACTCGTCAACGGTCAGCCCGAATGGCGGTTGCTGGGCGTCGCGCATGCTGAGCATCTGCCGAGCATTCGATGGAAGCTGCAGAACCTGGCCCAACTGAAACACAAGAGCCCGGCAAAATTTGTCGAACAAGCCGACTTGTTGGCACAGCGTCTGGGATAAACCCACGAGACGGCCGCGTGAACGCCTGTGCATCGACAGCTTCTCCCCGTAGCAGTCCGTCCGCGTAGCGTCCCGAAAGATTGCCGCGGTACAACGCGGCCGGCCAGCTGCTGGCGATCACCGATCCGGGCACCGGCACGCTGACCACGTATGCCTACGACCTGGCCCGCCGTCACATCCGCGAGAAGACCGTGGAGAACGGTGTGGGCTAACAGGACAACCTGCACAGGACGCGGCCGGCACCCTGGGGGCCAACGGCCACGCCCTCGCCTACGATCTAGCGGGCAACCGCACCAGCGATGTCAGCGCCGCAGGCAGCGAGAGCTACAGCTACGACGCCATGGAGCGCCTGGCCGGCAGCACGCACGACGGTGCGGCCGTGGACCGGCGTCTGTATGACGGGGCCAGTCGCGTCATCGCCAGCGGTGCGGTCAGCGGCCTGACGGTCGACAGCGCCAATCCCGCGGTGGACGGGCGCACCAGCCAGTACGACGCCAACGGGCGCCTGGTGCACCAGAACATCTTCGCCGGCGGGGTCTGGAAGACGGCCGTCGACTACAACCAGTACGACGCTGCGGGCAACCTGCTGGGCTACCTGAGTGCGGACGTGGGCTCGGTGACCATGGCCAGCACCCTCAACACGCTGGAGCGCGCCGAGGGCTACCGCCAGCGCCTGAGCATGACGGCCTCGCACGTGGTGGCCGGACCGGGTGCCGGCGGTGCCGGCCAGATCGGGGGCGTGGCCTATGGCTACGACGCCAACGGGGCGCTGAACTTCGTGGGGGACGCCGGGCAGATCAGTCAGCCGACCTTGCGCACGCACCGCTTCGTGAACGATGCCAACGGTACGGCGCTGTACGCCTACTACGCCAACGAGAACACCCCCGGCGAGCAGGCTTTCGTGCAGAGGCAGCTGATCGTCAACGGCGAGGTGCTGGGGCGCTACGGGGCCACCGCGGACCACAGCTACGACGGCACGGTGTTCGCCCAGATGGGGACATTTTTCAAGTCAGACAGCCAGTTCAGTTTCGGGTACCAGCCGATCGATGGCAACTACCCTGCGGGCAGTCCGGGCACCTATGCGGTGGCCGCGGGCGACACGCTGCAGACGATTGCCAAGGGGGCCTATGGGGATGCGAACCTCTGGTACCTGATTGCGGACGCCAACGGGTTGTCGAGCAACGGGGACTTGAGGGCCGGGCAGGTGCTGACGATTCCGGCGCATGTGGGGAGTGCGAACAGCGCCAACACCTTCAGGCCTTACGACCCGTCGAAGATCACGGGGAATACGAGTCCGACGCTGATGGCGCAGCCAGGGGGCAGGACAAGGGGTGCGGGGCCATCGGCGCGATCATCGTCGTCATCATTGCCGTGGTGGTGACCGTGATCACCGAGGGCGCGACATCGGAGTTGCTGGCCGAGTCGATCATGTCGAGTGCCGGGTCGATGTCGGCAGCAGAGTTCGCCACTGCAGCGGCGGTGTCCAACGTGGCCGCCGGTGTAGCGGGTGCTGTGGCAGGCAGCATCGCAAGTCAGGCGGTGGGCGTGGCCATCGGTGCGCAGGATTCGTTCAGCTGGAAGGGTGTGGCATTGGCGGCGGTCAGTGGCGGTGTGAGCAGCGGCTTGGGCAGTTGGGCACCTTTGGGGAGCGAGGCGACCGTGGGC